>NZ_JAFLWD010000017.1:0-127177 GCF_017316105.1 Candidatus Enterococcus ikei | reverse complement strand
TCTTTGTTTTTATTATTTTTCTACACATTTAAAGCAATGCTGTAGATGGTCATCTATCATACCTGTTGCTTGCATAAATGCATATACAGTTGTTGTACCCAAAAACTTAAAGCCTTGTTTCTTTAAATCTTTGCTGATTTTATCAGATAATTCTGTAGAAGCTGGCACATCTTTGATATTTTTCCAACGATTTTGAATCGGTTTGTGATCAACATAAGCCCAAATAAACTGATCAAAACTTCCATGTTCTTCCTGTATACGCATAAATACTTGCGCATTATTGATCGTCGCATTGATCTTAAGCTTGTTTCTAATAATACCAGGATCTTCTAATAAAGAATCGATTTTTTCTTGAGTATATTCAGCAATTTTGACATAGTCAAATTGATCATACGCACTCGTTAATGTCTCTCTTTTTTTAAGAATCGTCGACCAGCTCAATCCCGCTTGCATGCTCTCTAAAATCAACATTTCAAAAAGCTTTCGGTCATCATGTTCTGCCGTTCCCCACTCTTCGTCATGATACTTTTCTTCCAATTCACTGCCGTTAGCCCAATCACATCTAATTTTTTCCATGCCTTACTCCCATCTTTTTTATCCAAGGATACCACGGGAACGTACGTTTGCAAACAGAAATAAAAAAAGACTAACACAAATGATTGTCTCAGTCTTTATAAACTATTTATTTAGCTAATTCACTTGCTGCTTCTTCATCTAAAATAACGGTAAGATTTGGATGTAATTGTAAAATAGATGCTGGGAATTCTTCTGTCACAGGACCTTGCAATACATTTTTCACCATCTCAGCTTTTTTCACGCCGTTGACGATCAAAATCAGATGTTTTACACGCATAACACTAACAGGTCCCATCGTCACAAATTCTAAGCCTTTTTCCATCATATCTGGCACAAACCACGGCTCGTCTCCTGAAACTTTTACTTTATACGTCAAATTTTCAAAACTTGTCGTTGTCGGCATGTTACCGCAAAAGTGTCCATCTCCGCCTAAACCAATCAGCATTGCATCCAATCCGCCATCCATCGCTAAACGTTTGTCTTGTTCTGCATAATTTTCGACAGTTAATGGATGAATATTTGCTTTATTGATATTTGCTGGCGTTAAATATAATTTTCGTAAATCAGTGATTGTTACCCCTTCAGCCTGATCTGCTACAGGAATTTCATCAAAATTATAATAGTGAACATTTGCGTAATCTGGTGAATCTTTTACGATCTCTACCATTTTTTTATAAACACCAACAGGGGTATTGCCTGCTGTAATAGATAAATTAACACGTTTATCTTGACTCATATGACCTAATAAAATATTTTTAGTGGTTTCGCTCATCGCTTCAAAGTTTTTTTCAATAATAATTTTCATATAGTTCACTCCATTTCCCTTTTATTGTTTAATTGTATACTGTGGGAACCATCCCATGTCAATAGTCCTTTTAAAAAAATAAAGCGTTTTCTCTTCCGCGTTAAACGAAAAAAAGAATGGAACCTAACTTCTTGCGTCAGATTCCACTCATGAAAAATAAAAGTAAGCAAACTGAAAAAATCAAAATCGTCGGTCATTAGGCTACTATTCTAATCGACTTTCTCACAATCTTACTTTTAGATATTATTTGTAAATCGCCCAAAAATTCAATGCTTCATTCATCAATTCGTCCGCTGTAAATTCTTTTTTGGAATGTCCTTTGACTTCTGAATCATTTGGATCATTCACCCAGAATTTCCCGTTATTTGTACCACTAAGTACCATGATATGACCTGTTTTTGTGAACAAGCCTGGTTTTACTGAAATGATCACAGGATGTTTTTGTTTTAATTGCTCTTCTACAGCTGTGATATCTGTTTCAAGATCTTCAAATTGATAGCCTTTTTCCATTGCAAAATCAGAAAATGCTGACCACGCTGTGCCTTCACCTTCTAAAAAGTAATCATTTTTCGACCAATTTAAAATATCTTGCGGTACATACTCTTTATTGTCTAAGAAAGAAGCAACCATAGCTAAAGAAAGGATCGCACAACCATTTATTTCTAACGTATTTCCATCAGGATTCCCCATTCCATACGGTGTCGCTTTCCATTTATCATCCGTTTGTAATAATAAATTGATCGGCATCCGGTTCGCAAATTTCCCTTGGCTCAAATCCTCATTGACTTGCTCGGTATACGTTAGTTCTTTGACTTTTTCTGGTTCTTCTTTCACTTCGCTTGTTTCAGTTGTTTTTAACTCATCTGCCTTGCCATCATCGAATAAAGATGAAAAGCCGTGGCCTTCTTGCATTGGTGCTACTTTTGCTAAAATCGCTCCTGCAAATGCTGTCACTACTAGTAATGCTATAATAGAAAATTTTGATTTCTCTGCTTGTTTTTGTTTCATGGATATCTCCCTCTTTTAAGTTGAAAGTTTTAGTCGCTCATCTCACTTCCAAATGAATTACGTAAATAGTAATCTGTACTTCTTAATATTACTGAATCTAACGAAAAAAGCAAGTAGGAATAACTATTCACAAAATTATTACGAACATATTTTCTTGAACTATTTACCTTTTTTAGGTAGAATGGTAGTATCTGATTATTCAGAGTCTGATAGTAGTAGCAAATTCGTGAAGGAGGTAGAAGAATGGACAATAACCATAAATCAACAATGAAAAGCATTTCAAAATTGATCAGCCAATCTTCCCAAAGTTTCTTTTCGGCATTTTTAGAAGACTCTAAAGATAAGAATAGTAAGAATAAAGAGCGTGAAGAGATTCTTAAGAAATTACAAGTTGCTTCTGCTCAAAAAAGTTTAGTCGTTTTACAATTAAAAGAAGTGCCGACTTCTCAAAAATTTGAAACAGTCTCCGGGTGGATCGTTTCTAAAAACATCACTGATTCGATCATGTTAAGATTACAAGAAGACAGCCAGCAAATTCGGATGATCCCTGTTGAACATATAAAAAAAGTAAGTACATTGTCAAAAAATGACAAACGTCTCATCAAATAAAGAAACAGTCAGAGCGGAACGATTACGTTTCACTCTCAGACTGTTTCTTTTTTTCGACAAAGCACTGCACAAGAACAATCAAAAAAGTTATACTATACGTATAAAAGAATAGTTATTTACTGATTAGTTTAAAAAAGTATGCTAACAGAGATAGGGGGAAAATCATGTACCTGAAAATGTATAATGATACACACCAAACACTCATAGATAATTACTGTTTATCAGAAACAAAGCTACGCTATGTCCGCGAACCAAAAATCGCTATTGCTTTAACAAAAAAAAATCCACAACGTCATGCTGTTCTTGTTTTTGAAAATGAGCATTTGGTTGCTTTTTTGACCCTTTTTGAAGTAAAAGGCAGCAGCGTCCACTCTGATAATGAAAACAATCTATTAGTGCAAGATCTTTCAACTGACTTTCGACATTTAAGAAAGGGCTATGTCAAAAAAGCTGTTCAATTGCTACCAGCATTCATTCATCAACATTTTTCAAACATCAATCAACTTACGATCGTTGTCAATGAAGACAAAGCCTTCACCCAAGCATTATGCATGGAGGCAGGCTTCAAAGATACCAGTCATAAGCTCCCACCTATTTACGGTTCTCAAGTACTCTTAGAGATCCCTATTTAAGAAAGATACCTGGAGGAAACGCAATGCAACTAAAACTACTAGATAAACTAAACTATACGATCATAAAATTTCCTGCTCATACCGAAATTCCTACTTCATTTCATAAGATAAAAGCATTTAAAAGTATTACCTATACAGAAGATGAATGTTCTATTATTGTCCCTTCTGACACACTTGAAACTGACCAAGCACTTTCTGTTGACCATGATTGGTTTATTATTCAGATCGTCGGTGAACTGGATTTTTCCCTAGTCGGTATTTTGACTCAATTAGCTAATCCATTAGCCGAAAATCAGATTTCGATTTTTGCCCTATCTACTTATAATACGGATTATCTTTTAATTAAAAACAAAGATAAAGAACTAGCCATCCGTGTATTGCATGATTGCGGTCATACCTTTCATTAAAACTTTAACAATTGAGGCTTAGCTCAGAATTACCCCTGCTATCCCGCTCTCTTGTTAAGTCCTCTTTTATGGGTATTCTCCTAGCAATCTGATAAAATAAAGAAGACAGAAAGTATACTTATTAAAAGGAGATATATAATGAAAAATGAATATGACAATCCCGAATTTTTCGAAGCATATAGCCAAATGGATCGTTCAAGAAAAGGACTTGAAGGCGCTGGCGAATGGCACGAATTAAAAAAACTACTCCCTGATTTTACTGGAAAAACAGTTCTAGACCTTGGCTGCGGCTATGGTTGGCATTGCCGGTACGCAGTTGAAATGGGTGCTGCAAAAGTCATAGGAATCGATTTGTCTGAACGGATGCTCGACAAAGCCAAAGAAATGACCGATTCTCCAATAATCAGTTATCATTTAATGGGCATGGAGGAAATTGATGGTTTAAATGAAACTTTCGATGTCGTGATCAGTTCTTTAGCACTTCATTACGTCCCTTCATTTGAGGAGATTGCTAAGAAAGTCAACGATTGTCTGAACCCTAACGGCGATTTTATCTTTTCTACAGAACATCCGATTTTCACAGCCCAAGGAACAGAAGACTGGATTTACAATCAAGAGGGTCAACCAATGTATTGGCCGGTAGACCGTTATTTTGATGAAAGCATTCGTGAAACAACTTTTCTAGGTGAAACTGTCATGAAATACCACAAGACGTTAACAACATACTTAGATGGCTTACTAACAACTGGCTTTCAAATCACTCGTTTGATCGAACCTATGCCCGCTCCAGAAATGCTGGAGACCAGTGAAGCTATGAGAAATGAATTACGCAGACCAATGATGCTGCTGATTTCTGCTAAGAAACTAAATTAGGACACCACTTTTAATGATAACATTGGACATCCAACTAGAGGCTGATATACTTAGATAAAAAAGGAGGAAAACACTATGCACGATTTAGCCCAAACAATCATGGATAATTTGATTCCTTTTTTTGATTTGTTCATTTTGGCATTGAATATTTTTTCCATCGTTGTCTTGATTTGGGGCGTTATCATGGCTGGAATCGATTTTCTAAAAAGCGAAAAGACTGATCGAAATCGGATCGTCATGGCACGTCAAAATAATTTTATTAAAAGCTTTTTAGGCAGCTACATTCTACTTAGTTTAGAGATATTAATTGCCGCTGATATTATTGAATCGATCATCAAACCGACCTTTCAAGATATTTTAAAATTAGCAATTTTAGTCGTGATCCGAACCGTGATCTCTTACTTCTTGCATAAAGAAATTGAAGATGCATTAAAAGACAAAGAAAATGAGATGGACAAAAAAAGTGACTGAGATATAACTCATCGAGTCATATCCCAGTCACTTGCTATTCAACTAACAGATGGTGTTAAATACTTCTATCTCAATTTATTTTATGCTTGTCTTGGCAAATCAGTAAAACCAAACTCATCTTCTTGTATCAAACGCCACGTTCTTTTAGCTGTATTATAAATCAATATAGCGATTACTGGTTCATTTCGATAAGCAAAATTCTTGGTTTTCCATAAAGAATCTTCTACTACATGGATGGGAATATGGTACTCTTTTCCTTTGATGTCCATCTGATCGAAACAAAAAACAACACCTTCTTGTAAAATCGGCTTCATTTCTTTTAGTAATTCTGCATCTAATTTTTCAACCGAAATCCCTCTTTTAAAAAACGTTTTCCGATCATTGACTTTTTCTAAAATCACCCGAGTGATCTTGTCCGCTAATATTCGGTAAAACTCATCAATATATCGATAATAAACCCGCGTCATATGATCAACGAATTCAAAAAAGACGAAATCATTTTGTAATTTATAAAAGAATGGTGAATGCAGACTTGTTTTCATATGTCCAAAGTAAAGAAGCTCTGAAATTTCCAGTGGTGTCAACTCTTTGAGCATTGTAACATCCGAAAAATCGATCCATTTGATTTCTTCATTCATCTTACGACGATGAATGGTAGAAAAATAATGATTCACGTTTTCTTCGCCACGAATAATCTTTAATCCGCTATGCATATCATATTCTCCTTCTTCCGCAGAAGGATTCAGCAAAAGTAGGTTCTTTGGGTGATGAACAATGGAGTGTGTAAAATCTGTATGTGTGATTCCTTTGGACAAAACCGCGTTACTTGTCATATCAATATGTACATAAATTAAATCCAACATTTGTTCCATCACCCCCAAAATAGTCTTCTACTACATTCTACAATATTTCCTAAAGAAAAGCTTGTGTCTTTTATTTTAAGATTCAGTTACAAAGGAGTTAAAAGCGCTCACGTCCCATAATGGATAACAGATATACATAAAAAAATAGTGTATAAGAGATATATTTTCAAGATATTTTTGATAGAACCGTTAAAAAACCAACAAACAACATCAAAATAATAAACGCTATAATATCATCTTAAAGAGAAATATCAAGATATTTTAATATTTCCATCGATATAAGAAACCTTCAAACCGTTCAAGTGTAGCTACCAAATCAGCTAATCACTAGCTGATTACTACTCTTGATCCTATCACTTGTCTTGTTCTGTATCATATTTCAACCGATAACGTTTGAAGGTTATCCAATCAATGCCAGTTGTCCTCATCAAAATCATTCAAGCTCTGTTTTGATAATTCTAAGGCGTGTGCCAGCTGCTTATCGTCAGGTTAAAATTTAAGTTTCCAACCCATAAACTTACCTTTCTTTTTAGCAATCTCTATACCTTGCGCTTACCGTTCCCTCTAACATTTCCCGTTTTTTCAGAATTCCACCCATAATCTCTGTTATATTCTTGTTGTTTCTTCCCAAGCTATTTAATTCCATTACAACGACAATATCACTATCTCAGTTATAATCAAACATCACTTTGAACGGGTATTTTTCTCATGTTACCGCCTTCTTACTGTTCGATTTTTTTCTGTAAACTTGTTTACAACCTGAGCAATTTCTCTTCAATCTGACCTAATTTGGCTACAGAGAACCCCTTACAGACTCCTGCTTAATTCCAGGAATAATCGTATTTTTTAGTAAGCTTTTTATCAAAGTTATCAATGGATTTTCTCCAAACAAAGGTATATTTATTTGCGTTGACTTCAATCTTTCGACCAGAAAATACGGATTGTGTGTAGGCACACAAAATCATCTTCATCATCATTTTTTCCAACTGAAAACTAAAATCTAGAAGACGACGACCGATTTGATTTGTATTCTTATTTTATAAAAAAATAATCCAGATACCAAGCAAGTTGACTGGTATCTGGATTTTCCATTAGGACTTACGTCCCAAGCTCATGTAGCCAATGACGATACTTAGTTTATCAATTAAAGTTCTTAAAGACGGTTTCCCAATCCAACTTTAAGCTAACATTTTTTATTTATGTCCTTTTTTGGCAATTATTCGATTTTTATATCTCTTTAGATTACACTTTAGAGGGAAAGATTACAGCTGTTTTTTCATTTTAAATCGCCCTTGGTGTATATTACTTCTCTTTATATTCTCTATAGAAACTTATTAAAAGCAATATTGTATATATCACTAAAATTATAACCATAAATTCTTGATTTAGACTTTTTTGAGTTATTGAAAGATAACAAAACCACAAAATAAAAATGTATACTAATGGGCTTTTTAAAACTGCTAATAATTTTTTCATTATGTTCTCCTTTCTGTCTTGTTCCTGTATAAATTATAATATCTTCCTTTTTTTGAAATCAACTCATTATGCGAACCTTGCTCTACAATTTTTCCAGACTCCAAATAGTATATACAGTTTGAATTAATAACTGTTTCTAATCGATGAGCTATTTTTATTATTGTACAGTTCATACCTTTTAAATTGTTTTCTATTTTTGCTTCTGTTATGTTGTCCAATGAACTAGTAGCTTCATCTAAAATTAATATCTTAGGATTATGCAGTAGCGATCTAGCTATAGATATTCTCTGCTTCTGTCCCCCAGAAATGTTATCTCCTATCTCAGAAATTATACTATTAAACTGCAGCGGCATTTTCATAATTTCATCATATATTTCTGCTCTTTTACAAGCTGATATTATTGCTTGATCATCAATATCCGTAGTTCCAACCAATAAATTTTCTTTAATTGTTTTATTTGATAACATATTTTCTTGAGGGACAATACTTATTAGATGTTTAATATCTTCTATTCGAAAACCATCAACTTGGATATAACCATCAGTAGGCTCATATAGTCCAACTAATAGTTTTACTAACGTACTTTTACCACATCCCGTAGAACCTACAAAAGAAATAGTCTCTCCTCTCAAAATATTTAAGTTTATATTTTGAAGAACATTTTTTGAGTTAACTGAATACTTAAAGCTCACATTTGAAAAAGAAATTTCTTCAAAACTACTTTTTAGGGTATTCTCCTGTGTACTTAAAATATTTTCTGAATATTCATCAAAAATATCTGAAATTCGTTCTAACGAAACTTTTATAACACCTAGACTCGAATACGTTTGAAAAAGTGAAATAGATGAAGACAAAATCATTCACGGAGGTTTCTGCTCATTGTTATCTAATCAATACATCACCATTCTATTATCTATAATATATAGAATACATCTCTAAAAGTCAACGTTATTTTCGTAATAACTATACTTAAAAAATAAGCTAGATTTAATGACACTTTTAGGAATTTGCTAATTAATCGATAGTATTTATTCTAACCAAAATTAAAGTCTATTTATTAAAATACTATGTTAAAACTATAAGAATTAGAAATGCAAAATATTTCTTCTTTGAATTTCAATAAAAAAATTTACGTTTTTATTAATATATACTATCTATATAAGTAAGCAAACAGATATCTATTTTACAAAAGAAAGGAGGAAAAGCAGTGGAAAGAAAGCCTTGGTATTGGTGGTTAATATGTGGAATCATGTAAAATTACAATTTTTTAAGGAGTTCTAATATGAGAAGGGGATGTTTGCTATAAACTATATGTGATGGCTATTCGATGGTGGCACTTCAAATGGATATGCTTTTACAGGTAAAAGTTAATTATATTAATAACGAACTATGTTATTTAATCCTACAGTAGACAAATTCTCGTTTAACCAAAGCAGCACCCTTATCAACCGATAAAGGTGCTCTCTTTGTGAATTTAACTTGATCTATTTTTATACCTACTGAAAAACTGAAAACACTCCCTTTTACATTCAAAAAAATTTAAAAACTAAACATTTCGCTCTTCGTTATTTTAATCTATTTCCTACGTGTTCTATTTACTAACTCTAGATAATAGAATACATTTCTTCTATTTGCGAAAATGCCCCTGCATTTGTTGTTTGTGCGTCATTCGTTTATCATACGACTGAAAATTTATTGTCCAAATATTACCATACTTACAAAATTTTATTTTTCAACACGCAATTCTCCTCCTATATTGCCGCTCAAAACATTAGATTGGTTGTTTGCACCATTCAGAATCAAAGGAAATAAGGCAATCCTCGTTCGTATTCCTAACATTCCTTATTGTAAATTTTCTTTTTAAACAGCGTATTATTTATCTTGATAAATAATACAAGATCACTTTTGAAGATACTCTAATTTTGCATAACTTTTGCTGTACAAGTGCTATATTATAGTTAAAGGGGTGAAACAGTATAAAATCACAAATTAAATATGAGCTACAAGGAGCATTGCTCTTAATTAAAGAAATAGCCTCAAACGGAGTTATTTTGCAAGTACGTATATGGGATATTAAAGAACAAAAACTAAGATAATTTTAGTTTTTGTTCACTTAAAAAATCGCATTTTAATAGATATCGATTTTTTCAACATGCTCAAACAATGCTATTTTAGCTTCTGTTACCTCTTGATCACAGGACAATTCTTCGGTATCTACAAACAACTGAAGAACTTATTTATCTATCAGGATTTTTACTTCCATATTCTAGGTCGTTTACTTGTTGCTACTTCTATTAATTTGTTTTCTGGAACATAATGACCACCAACCTTAAATATAAAAATCACTCTCACAAAAAACCATCCTTTTAAAAATTCCTATTTAGAAAAAAATAAAGATTTTAAACTAGGGTTTCAAATTAATTTATGATACACTTAAAGAAAAAAAGGAGGAAGCTTATGGCCTCAAGAAAAGAACGCCCTAAAAAGAAAAAATCAAGAAAAAGAAATTGGCTGATAAATATCTTCCTATTCTTATTATTGGTTGTTGGTTTAGCTTTGGTATTCAATACACAAATCAGAAATATGCTGATTCAGCAAAATGGAAAATCTTACGCTGTTGAAAAATTAACACCTGAGGTAATCAAAAAAAATAATGAAAAAGAGACCACGTTTGATTTTGCCGCAGTTGAATCTCTTAGTACTGAAGCAGTTCTTAAAGCACAGTTAGCAAATAAGGACTTACCTGTCGTAGGTGCTGTTGCGTTGCCTGATGTCAAAATCAACTTACCTATTTTTAGAGGATTAGATAATGTAGTGCTACTCACTGGAGCAGGAACAATGAAACCCGATCAAGAGATGGGGAAAGGGAATTATGCCTTAGCTAGCCATCGTGTGCAAGATATGATCTCTTTATTCTCACCACTAGAATATTCAAAACCAGGAGAATTAATTTATACGACTGATTTAACCAATGTTTATACATATAAAATCACTTACGTAGAAAAAATCGATCCTTCCCGCGTGGAGCTGATCGATGATATTCCCGGTAAAAAAATGATTACTTTGATCACCTGTGGAGATATGTATGCCGAAACCCGGATCGCAGTTCAAGGAGAACTAGAATCCGTAACGCCGATGAAAGACGCTACACAGGCAATGACAGATGCGTTTAATATGGAACAATTAACCTTATAAAATTTCAAAATAAGCTAGGACGAAAGTAACCACTTCTATCCTAGCTTATTTAATTTTCTTTAGATGTGACTGGTCTTTCTCATACGTCCATAACCATAACGAATCGCAGACAAGACAAGCACAACCGGATACATGAATACCGTCACAGCAAGCCACTCAGCACTAAAAACAGATATAAACGATACATGATAAGTAACTGCATAAATCAACGGCAACACAACTGCCACCATCCCATAATACAGACTCATCTCAAACACAACTGATTTATATAAACGCTTCATGATTCATTTCCCCAATCTCGTAATTTTATCTAGTGAATTTTTCTCTTGTCATTTCTCTACTTCTTTATTGTAAAGTTTTTTTAAGAGAGATACATCCACCTAAAGTCCGAGATTTAAATTTTTTTACAGATCGATCATCTTTTTTACATACTCTAGCCACGTATCAGTTCCTTCATCAATTAACTGATAGGTTTGTTGAAAATCACCTGTGTAATATGGATCAGGAACATCCTTATCTTTCATTTCTGGGGAAAATTCCAAGAATAAATGGATTTTATCCATTGCTGAAGCAGGAGCCATCTGTTTTACATCATCTACAACATTTTTATCCATGCCGACTAATAAATCATAGTCTTCAAAATCTTTTTTAGTAATTTGGGTCGCTCTAATTCCACTAAATGCAATGCCGTGCTGATTTAATATTTTTTGTGTCCCTTTATGTGGCAAACTCCCCACTTCCCAATGGCTAGTTGCTACTGAAGATACAGAAATTTGATTTCCTAACCCATTTTGTTTTACCTTTTCTCTAAAAATCGCTTCTGCCATCGGCGAGCGACAGATATTGCCTAAACAAACAAATAATATTTTTTCCATATTCATTCTCCTCTCGTTTTTTATTAGATACCATTTTAATAAAAAACGAGAGCGGGTGAGGTAAAACTATTTGTAGTTTCACCTCACACTCACTCTTTTTTTATTAATCTAATACTGTTTATCTAAACATTGTTTGCGCCGCTTTAGCCAACACTTTCGGATCACGATTGTAAGGTGTGACAGGAATAATTTCTTTATCGATATCAAATAACGTATACACAGCAATTCTTGCCGCACGGACTGAATACTCTTCTGTAAAGACCATATCTTTTGGAATTTCCACAAATTGACTGACCATTGCAAAGTTTGTGCTGTTTTCAGGAACAACTTGAGGACGATCCGTCATTTTACGTGGTTGGAACTGGGCATCGATATATGGCATATAGGCCGGGATCACATTCACAACATCTTTGATGATTTCATCCCAATCCGCTTGCCAACCCATTTGACAGATCCATTCGTATAAAATTTCTTCACCCGTACAATCACGCATTGGTTTTTTCACGTAATCGCCGACTTTATCTGTGTAAATGCCGTAGCCCCAGAAAATCGTTGTATTAGGATCTTGGTTTTTAAAATGAGGTTGGGCTGCAACAACCGTACTCATCAACCAGCTTGAGTCTTTCAAGGTCATCAACGCACCAGAGCCTGGAATATTGCCAGAAAATTCTTCAATTCGTTTTAATAATTTATCGCCGCGACATGTTACTGTAAAACTTTCCCAGTTCGTTTGCGCTTCATTGCCAAAGAATGGTTCTGGATTACCTAATCCCACTTTTTTCTTAGCAATATTGCGCCATAAACGAGCAGAGCGTGATTCTTCTGTAACAGCTGGTGCTGGTGTATTCCAATCACCTTCCGTAGAACTATCTGTCATGGTTCCATTAGTCATGATCACAACATCTTCTTCATTTAGCTCGATTGTTTCTCCATTACCTAGTTTCAAAGCAGTGACAGTAATTTCAGATCCAGGTTTAAATTCTAAATCAACTACATCTTCATTTAAAGTAAAGTCAACGCCATGTTTTTCTAAGAATGATTTTAATGGTAAAATCACGCTATCGTATTGATTCAATGCTGTACGGGTTACTCCTTCTAGCGTATCGATACGAGAAAACTCTAAAATCATCCGATTCATATAACGGCGTAATTCAAATGCGCTACTCCATTTTTGGAAAGCAAATGTTGTTTGCCACATATACCAAAAATTAGTTTCAAAGAAATGCGGACCAAACCATTCTTCAATCGTTACACTATCTAAGCTTTCTTCAGAAGCCGCTAATAATTTTGTCATAGCCAAGCGATCTTCATTATCAAAGCCCATAGTGTGAGCGTTAAGAATTTCTTGATCTTTCGTAACTAAACGTGCTTGTGAATGCGTTGGATGTAAGTGATCAAAGTTTAAAATTTCTTCTGTCACACTATGATTCGCCCACTCAAGTGATGGAATGCTATCAAATAATTCCCAGAAATTTTCATACGTTTCTTCATTCAGCATCCGACCACCACGAGCTACAAAGCCTTTTTCGTTGGTCCCGATACCGTCATTACTTCCGCCAAGGATTTTCATGCCTTCGATCACATGGATATTTTTCCCGTTAAAATTTGCATCACGAATCAAGTAAGCTGCTGCTGACATTGTCGCAATTCCACCACCGATTAGGTAAACTTGTTTGTCTCCATAATAGCGGCTGTTGATTTCTTCTTCTACCTCAGCAACTTTTTCTACTTTCTTTTCAGCGGATACTTTTTTTGCAAGGAAAGCCGCGCCTAATGCAC
This sequence comes from Candidatus Enterococcus ikei, assembly GCF_017316105.1. Lineage (NCBI taxonomy): Bacteria > Bacillati > Bacillota > Bacilli > Lactobacillales > Enterococcaceae > Enterococcus > Candidatus Enterococcus ikei. The sequence continues at coordinate 113,608 of NZ_JAFLWD010000017.1, read as the reverse complement.
CTGCTGCCGCTAATCCAATATGTCTTTTTTTCATGAGAATCCCCCCGATTCAATTTATGAACCTAGCGTACAATGATTCTATAAAAATGTCTTGTGATAGCCTTTCCATTCTGTCTTCTTTTTAGACACAATGGGCAATTTGTCACAACAGTTCATTTTCTTGGGCATACAAGCGATAAGAGAAGAATTCAGTATCTTTAGCCAAACGGAATAATTGTGTAGCGATTTCTAGGGGAGATTCCTTATAGCTGTTTAAAATCCAATCAATCAAGACACCGCTACAACCATATGAGAAGAAACGAGCATAAAATATCTTATCTTCTGGAAGCAGCTGATTTTCTTTATCTACTTGATCGAATAAATTAATAAACAATTTATTTGTGATCGTAGAAAAACATGTTCTTAAAATATCAGAATCTGAGCTGACTGTATTATAATAGAAATCGCTTTTTGACTGGATCGCTTTGAGCATTTTTAACGCTTGCTCTTCCCAATTATCGATGCTGACTTCTGGTGAGTCTAAATAAATCAATGCATCGTGGGTATAAATCCAGCGCAAAAGATCTTGTTTGTCGGTAAAGTGATAATAGAAAGTTTGGCGGTTTAACCCTACTTCTTTGGTAATATCTTGGACACTTATTTTACTGAAAAGCTTTCGATCGCATAATTCGATCAATGCAGATGAGATGGCTTTTTTGGTTATTTGGGATTCACTCATAGTTTTTTCCTCGCTTTTTTTAGATAGGTTTATCATACCAAAAAAATAGGAGGAAATATAAGGTTTTGAGAGATTTTTAGGGATTGTTAATGGTTGATGGGAATTAGGAGTAAAAATAATTGATTCGCATGCATTTTTAGATGCACTTACTAACATTCTTAATAATCAAACTATATCCTTTTGTTACTATATTAAAATGTACAGCCAAACACTTTAAACTAAAAAAAGGTATAGCCGAAGCTACACCTTTTTTATTGTAAACAATAACAGATTCATTCAGTTATGTTCTTTTACAATTTACTTTCAGTCACAGGATCTTTGACTAAATTAGCACCCCATAAACCTGCTAGAGAAGTAATGATCAGACCAAGGATCATTGCCACAAATCCCCAGATAGATGCTTTAGCTACTGTGTTTGAGGCATCTTCTGCTGTTTGTCTAGCTTCTTTGATATCTTTATCTAATTCTTTTTTCGCATCTTCAAGACTTGTTTGTGCATTTTCAATTTGTATTTGTGCTTCTTTAGAAGCCGTTTGTAATTCATTGTAGATATTATCTGTTGCTTGTTTTGCTTCATCTTCAGATAGATCAGTGTTTGCTGCAACAGCGTTAGCGATTGCTGGTCGGTCAACTGAATCACCGATTTTTTTCGCTTTTTCTTTTAAAGAGTCGCCTGTATCTTTGAAGATTTTATCTGAGTTATCTGGGTTTTTAAGGATTTCTTTTCCAGCATCTGTGATTTCATCCGTTGCTTCTTTCATTTGATCCTTCAAGTAATCAGGTTGTAACTCTTTCACGTCAGTATCAGATAAGACTTTTTTGACTTGCCCTTGAAGTTCACTTGTATCAACTGATTGGACACCTTCTGTCACTTTGTCGAAACCTTTACTGATGGCATCAGACGTACCAGATGCTACAGTTTCTACCGTACTGCCTGTTGCTGAAGCGATATTACCAAACAACGAACCAATCGCTGAGAATGCGCCGATCGCTGTATAAGAAAGAATTGCTAATAAGACTAAAACACTGGTTGCCCAAGTTAAAAATCCATGAACTAGGCCAACTCTGCGAGCTGCCACCCCTGCAATAAATCCACTACAAAATAATGAAAGAACAAATGTCACCACTGTCCAAATAATAAGTCCTGTTCCCACACCATCTAACGGATTGTCAGATGTTGGTTTAACCATTCCAAAACCAATGGCTGATCCAATCAAACTTAAAGTAAAGAAAATCGCAAAGAAGGAAACCAATCCTGCAATAATCGCCCCCCAAGAGATATTCACCCCTGCTTCATCTTGCGTTGTTAAGTACGATACAAAACCTTTTTTTCTCGTATTCTTTTCCATAATTTCCATCCTTTCGTTAATTTTTTTATTAATTGGTACACTATCAACTATAAAAGCAGAAAATATTTAGTGCAAATGATACGATTTTATTTCTAATTGAATACTCACTTTTTCGAATAAATCAGATCTAATTAAAAAATACCGCTGCTGATTTATTTGACAAAAAAATACTCAATCCACTAATCAGAAAAGCGATTCCGTGTCTTGAGTATTTTTATTTTATTATTCTTGATAGTAAGACTCGTAACCAAAATGTTCATAAGCTAGAGCTGTAGCAATCCGTCCTCTTGGTGTTCGCTTGATAAAGCCTTTTTGGATCAAGTAAGGTTCGTACATATCCTCAACTGTTTCAGTCTCTTCACTGATATTTACAGCTAAGGTACTTAAACCAACGGGACCACCGCCATACAATTCGATCATTGTTTTTAATAACTTTTGATCGACATAATCCAAGCCTTGGTGATCAACTTGTAATAAAGTTAACGCTTGATCCGCGATCCCACGATCGATCGTACCATTTGACTGAACTTGCGCAAAATCCCGCACTCGTTTTAATAAACGGTTAGCAATTCTAGGTGTTCCACGAGAGCGACGGGCAATTTCAAACGCGCCTTCTTCTACGATTTCTGTTTGAAAAATATCTGCAGAGCGCAATACGATTTCTTTTAGATCTTGCGTTTCATAATATTCCATATGAGAAATGATCCCGAAACGATCTCTTAATGGCGCTGATAACATCCCTGCACGGGTCGTAGCGCCAATCAAGGTAAACGGCGGTAAGGGAAAATGAACTGGGTGCGCTGTTGTCCCTTGTCCTACCATGATATCTACGTAAAAATCTTCCATAGCAGAATACAACATTTCTTCTACCACACGAGGTAAACGATGGATCTCATCAATAAATAAAACATCGCCTGGTTCAAGTTCATTTAAAATGGCGACTAAATCTCCAGCTCGTTCGATCGCAGGTCCACTGGTCGTACGGATATTAACATGCATCTCATTGGCAATCACCATGGCCATTGTTGTTTTTCCTAATCCCGGTGGGCCATATAAAAGTGTATGGTCTAACGCTTCTTCCCGATTTCGGGCAGCTTCGATGTAAATCGTAAGCTCTTGTTTGACTTTATCTTGACCGATATATTGTTCGAGAAATTGAGGTCGTAGTGACTTTTCCAGTGATTCTTCGCCTTCGCTTGTTTGAGCGGAAAGTAGTCTTTCATCTTCTGTCATAGCCATTCCTCCTTAGCGTTTCATCATAAATTTCAATGCATTGCGCAAGTATTCGTCTGTTGCTTGTGTACCTAATTCTTCTAATTTTGGCGTGATTCGTTTGATTTCTTTTTCACTGTAGCCTAATGCACTTAGGGCTTCTAATGCTTCTGTTAGTGATTGATTTGTTGATGATGCATTCGGCGCTTTAGCCATAGCTTCAACGGCCGCATCTGATGTTTCCAACTCGCCTAATTTACCTTTTAGATCTAGAATCATTTGTTGTGCCGTTTTCTTACCTACACCAGGGAATTTTGTTAGATACGCCGCATCTTCACTTTCGATCGCATTGATCAACCCACCGTGATCTTCTGAAGCCATGATTGCTAAACCACTTTTAGGCCCGATTCCTGAAACGCTGATTAGTTTTAAGAAAAGTTGTTTTTCATCTAAATCGCCAAATCCGTATAAAGAATGTGCATCTTCACGAATGACTTGATGAACATAAATTTTGATTTGTTGATCCGTTTTTCCAGAATAACGATAGGGATTGCCTACAGAAATCTGAAACCCGATGCCATTTGTTTCTACTACAATATAATAAGGACTGATAAACGTGACTTTACCAATGATATACTCGTACATAATTTCACCTTTCTAAATGAGGTTGGTTCAAAAGCGTTTAGCTCCCAGAAATAAGAAGGAGCTGCTTTTAGACCACCGCTTCCTGCGTTTAACACGCACATACGTTTCTATTTTAGCACAAATCCGAGAAAATCAGTAGCTTGATAAAAAGAAAGCCAATACGAATTATAATTAAATTCGCATTGGCTTATTTTTTTATTCAGAAATGTATGTCCATTTATAGTCATATCGTGCGCCAGCTCCGTGAGCTACTACACCTTTAACTTTTGAACTACGCATATGTGCTTCTGCTTTTTGATAAACTGGAGCAACACCCATATCGTCCATCAATAGTTTTTCAGCATCCACCATATCCGTCCAACGTTTTTCTGGATCAGAAGCATTTTTACTACCTGAATCTTTTACTAGTTGGTCATATTTTTCATTTGAATAGCGACCTCTGTTGTAAGAGCCACCAGTTAGGAATAAATCAGTGAAACTGCTTGGGTCAGCATAATCTGCGCCCCAACCGCCCATGATCACTTCAAAATCTCCATTTTTACCACGGTCTAAACGAACAGTAAACGGTACATTTGTCACTGTCACATCCACACCATCAAGGGTTTCTTTCACTGCGCCTTGGATATATTCTAGTACTTTTTTGGTAGAATCAGTATCATCACCAACTATATCAAGTTTGAATGAATCGATTCCTAATTCTTTTTTCGCTTTTTCCCAGTACTCTTTTGCTTTCTTTGTGTCATGAGTCAATACATTTTTATTTTCATCAGCAAAGTCTTTGTTGCCTTCTGGTGAAAATGACATGCCCGCTGGCACGAGACCAGTAGAAGCAACTGAACCGTCTCCTAAGATTCGGTCAACTAACGCATCGCGATCGATCGAATAAGAAATTGCTTTACGTAGATTGGCATTGTGATACGGTGATTTTTCATCTCTTTGATTGAATTCAAGATATGACGTTCGAGCATCTTTCTCGATTACAAGTTCTGGATCATCAGCCATTTGTTTTGCTAATTCTCCACTCAAGATCACATCGTCTGCTTGTCCATCTTGGAAAAGGTTCAATGATGTCGGTGCTTCTTTGACTACTTTTACTTCGATTTTATCTAGTTGAACGGCATCTTTATCCCAATATTGTTCATTTTTTGTATAAGACCATTCAGTGTCTGTTCCAGGTCCGTCAAAATCAGTTAATGTAAAGGGTCCGTTATAAACTGATGCATCACTCGTTGTTGCATAATCTTTGCCTTTTTCTTCGACTATTTTTTTATTTTGTGGGAAAAATGATGGGAATGCCAGCAAGTAATCAAAGTATGGTGTTTCTTGTTCTAAGGTTACTTCTAGTTCATGATCACCAATTGCTTTGATCCCTAATTCATCCAGTCCTTTTTTCCCAGCAGAAACGTCTGCACCGTTTTTGACTAATTCAAACATGTACGCATACTCTGCTGCTGTTTTAGGATCTGCTGTGCGCTGCCATCCGTAGACATAATCTGAAGCCAATACGGGATCCCCATTTGACCATTTAGCATCTTCTCTAAGTTTAAATGTGTAAGTCAACCCGTCGTCGCTTTTCTTTGCCAGTTCTACTGCGCCGGCTGGTTGAGGTTTGCTCTTATCATCTAAACGATATAGCCCTTCATAGACATTGTTCAATGCTGAAAAGCTGATCGTATTTGTTGCTACTGATAAATCTGCACTTGGCATTTCTTGTTGAACGACTAGTTTAAAAAGCTGTTCCCCACTCGCTTTTTTACTATCCGTACTGCTATCTGTAGAACCAGTCTTGCCACCACCGCAGGCAGCTAATACTAGAGTAGATAGCATCATAACACTGATTAGTTTCGTTATGTTTTTTTTCTTCATTTTATTCTCCTCAATAAATAATTATTTTCTTTTCTAATTTTAATTTTCTGAATATTTTTATAATACTAGAAATCTTAGCAAATAGCAATCTTTTTTATGACATAAAAAAACAACGTTTGTTATTCATTTTTAACAACTAAAAAAAGCCCACCTTAGTAGACTTTTCATACTTTGGCAGACCTTTTAGCTATTTAAATAAGGTTTTATATTCTCCATATCCTTCTTTTTCCAGCTCATTCACCGGAATGAAACGTAATGCTGCTGCATTAATACAATAACGTAACCCACCTTGATCTCGCGGTCCATCTGTAAAAACATGTCCTAAATGAGAATCAGCATCTTTACTGCGTACTTCAACACGACGCATTCCTAAAGAAAAATCTGAATTTTCTTTGACGCCTTGTTTTTCAATTGGTTTAGTAAAAGCCGGCCAGCCACAGCCTGCATCGTATTTGTCTGTTGAACTAAAGAGCGGTTCACCACTAACGATATCTACATAAATACCTTCTTGGTAAAAATCGTCATATTTTCCAGTAAAAGGTCTTTCAGTCGCATTTTCTTGTGTTACAGCATATTCGATATCAGATAGCTTTTCTTTCAACTCTTCTTTTGTTGGTTTTTCCATGATAAATCACACCCTCGCATTTTAGTTAGTCTTATCATAGCATCATTGCGAAAAAAACACTCATTTTCTGTTTAGAAAATGGGTGTTTACGTCTATTATTAGTTCCAAGGAATATCTAAATTAATATTTTCAGCTAAATCGATGCTCTCTTGTCTCTTAGCCTGTCTAACTTGTTTTCTCGTCTCGTAGCCCTCACAAATAAAGCGTTCTTCTTTCGTTTCTGGCTCAATCGTATCTGGCAATTGCACTCCTTTAGGTACGACAAAGGTCATAAAACAAGTTCCAGCTAGATAACGCTCCCCTGTAAATAAGTCTTCACCGATCACTTTGGCGAATATTTCCATTGAGCGTGTGCCCACTCCTGATACATAGGCATCGATACAAACTGAATGATCTGCTTTTAAAGGCGCTAGGAAATCTAAATGATCGACAGAAGCTGTTACGATCGCCGCTCTTGACACGCGAACAGCTGAAATACCTGCTGTTTCATCTAGCCAAGCCATCAATTGACCGCCAAATAAGGTTTTATGAAAATTTAAGTGAGGATACGTGATCATATGTGTTTGAATGGCTCTTGTTTGTGAACATTTCATTCATTATTTCCTTCTTTCATCGTTCAGTTACTACTCAAAAGATGGCAGCATTCGGTACAGTGTCGCAATAGGCAATCCCATAATCGAATAATAATCACCTTGAATACTTTTTACGAGCAAAGCGCCCTGCCCTTGAATGCCGTATGCTCCAGCTTTATCTTCGTACTCTTTTGTATCTAAGTAGCGATTGATTTCTTCATTTGTTAAATCGTAAAATTCTACTGTAGCCGGAACTGTAGCCGAAGATTCTTGATCATCTTTCATTAAGACTACACTAGTATAGACTTTATGTGTTCTACCGCTCAGTTTTTGCAACATCCGAAAAGCATCATCTCTGGAAGTGGGTTTTCCTAAAATTTCATTATCGATTGTTACGATCGTATCAGAACCGATCACTAAATCATTTGGATATTGTTTTGCAATATGTGCTGCTTTTTGTGCGGCCATCGTCAAGACATAGTCCATCGGGGTAAAATACCCTTTGACTTCTTCATTGATATCAGCTGGCACAACTTTGAAGTCAGCAATGATTCTACTCAACAACTCACGTCTGCGAGGGGATTGAGAGGCTAGGATAACTGCCATTAGGATAAAACCTTCTTCCCTTAAATTTTTTAATGCGGATCTTGGATTCGTTTAAACATTTTTTCCATATCTGCATTTGTAAAATGGATCAAAACAGGTCGACCGTGCGGGCAATTAAAGGGATTCTCACAGGTCTCAAGATCTTTCAATAATACGCGAGCTTGTTGTTCATTTAAATAGTGATTGGCTTTGATCGAACGTTTGCAACTCATCATGATCGCTGTAGCTTCACGGAATTTTTTCACGCTGACAGAACCTGTCGTCAAAAGCATATCGATCATTTCACGAATGATCGTCTCTTCTTCACCTGCTGGATACCAAGTTGGGTGCGCTCGAACAATGAAACTATTTTGACCAAAGTCTTCTAAATGAATGCCAACTTCGGCTAAGGTTTCTTTTTGTTCTTTGATTTTTAGCGCATCACTATTTGGATAATCAATCACGATCGGTACTAATAACTCTTGTAGATCATTGGTTACTTCACCGATTTTTTCTCTAAAATATTCATATTTGATTCGTTCTTGTGCCGCATGTTGATCGATGATATACAATCCGTCTTTACTTTGAGCAAATAGATAAGTACCATGCATCTGACCAAAATACTCTAATTCTGGAAAACGTTCTTTGGGACGTTCGTCAGATAACTTATTCAAGACCTTATTTAGGTCATTTTTAGCTCCAGTCGCTGAAAAATCAAATTCTGGATGATGGCTTAATTCTTCTTCATAGACCTGTTCATCAACTGTCGTCTCTGCTTTAGGCTGAAGAATTTCTTCTGATTCTGCGGGCGCGACTGTTTGATGATTATCAGACGCTTGTTGCTCTTTTGTTTCAGTAGGTGAACTAAATGCATAAGCCATCAACGCTTCTTTTTCAAGTTCCTCTTGAGTCAGTGACTTCGTTTCTTTTGCCTCGTTGTTAACAGGAGCTTGCGTTTGAAAGCTTGTTGTTGTTTCTTTTACAAAGAAATTTCCGCTAGTAGGATCATATCCTAAACTGCTAGGTTTTCGGATTGGTTGAGCCGTTTCTTGTGGTTCTGTTAATGGTATTTCCATTTGTTCGACTTTTGGTTGAAGTTCAACTTTCTTTTTAAACTGAAGATTGTCGGCGGCATTAGGGATCAATTGCTCATGACTCAAGACTTCCCGAATCGCTTCGCTTATCAACACCATCAATTCTTTTTCTTTACTCAAACGAACTTCTTGTTTCGTTGGATGAACATTGACATCAACTAATAATGGGTCCATCTCGATTTCTAATACAGCAAGTGGAAAACGACCGACCATCAGCTTAGAGCCGTAGCCATCAACAACTGCTTTATTCAACGCAAAATTTTTAATGTAGCGCCCATTGATGATCGTAGATAAATAATTTCGGCTGGCTCTTGTCACTTCTGGTAATGAAACATAACCTGATAATTTAAAGTCCAAATCCTCGGCTTCTATCTTCAGCATTTTTTTGGCCGTCCCAATACCATAAATACCAGCAATCGTTTGTTTCAAATCGCCATTTCCAGCAGTGTTCATCATTTTGTTGCCGTCATGAACCAAGCGAAAAGCAATATTGGGATGACTTAACGCCAAACGATTGACGATATCACCGACATTGGCTAATTCCGTTTGAATTGTTTTGACATATTTTAGTCGAGCGGGTGTATTAAAAAACAGATTGGAAACAGTGATTTTGGTTCCTTTTCTTAACGCTGCTGGACGATGTTCTTCAATCGTTCCGCCTTTCATTTGAACCAGACTGCCTTCACCTTCATCAGAAACAGCAGTTTCAACAACTATTTCTGAAACAGATGCAATACTGGGCAAGGCTTCTCCACGAAACCCTAAACTGCGTATCCGAAACAAATCATCTCTTGTATGAATTTTACTTGTTGCGTGACGTTTAAAGGCATTGAGAATATCCTCTTTGGCGATTCCTTCACCATTATCAATCACTTGGATCGTTTTTAAACCAGCTTCTTCAATAAAAATATCGATTTGCGTGCTGCCTGCATCGATCGCATTTTCCACAAGTTCTTTAACAACTGATGCAGGACGTTCTACTACTTCACCAGCAGCGATCTGATTGGCAAGTTGTTCTGATAATTCTTGTATTTTTCCCATCTAGATGATCCTTTCCTTGCTCAGCTTTTTTTATTTAAATTCTTTTTTGCAATTCATGCAATTTATTTAAGGCATCCATTGGCGTCATTTCCATTAAGTTGATTTTTTTCAAGGTATCGATCACACCTAATTCATCGGTGGATACTTCTTTGAATAACGATAATTGTTCTGTATCTTCTTTGATTTCATCTTTGTATTCAACTGTTTTAAGCGGTTGTTCTTCTGATTCTAATGCGGAAAGAATTGTTGCTGCCCGTTCTAATAATGCACTTGGCAATCCAGCAATTTTAGCAACATGGATACCGTAACTTTTATCTGCTGGTCCATCCATCATTTTGTGTAAGAAGACCACTTCACCATTTTTTTCTACAGCACCGACGTGGATATTTTTCAATCCAGTCAAGGTTTCATCTAAAACGGTCAATTCATGGTAATGGGTTGAGAACAATGTTTTCGCTTTGACTTCTCGATGGATATATTCAATGATCGCTTGTGCCAATGCCATTCCATCATAGGTTGCTGTTCCTCGACCAAGTTCATCGAATAAAATCAAGCTGTTTGGTGTTGCATGACGCAAGGCTTGATTGGCTTCCATCATTTCCACCATAAAGGTACTTTGACCCGCGATCAAGTCATCTGATGCACCGATTCTTGTGAAAATCTGGTCAAAAATTGGCAATTCAGCAGATTCAGCTGGAACAAAACAGCCAATTTGAGCCATTACCACAGTTAGTGCTAATTGACGCATGTACGTACTTTTACCCGACATATTTGGTCCTGTGATCAATAGAATAATATCTTCTTTACTCATATGCACACTGTTTGGGATATATTCTTGATGGCCTAAAACCTTTTCCACAACTGGGTGACGGCCTTCAACAATATGCAATTCTTTGCTGTTGCTTTTCAGCGTTGGACGAACGTATTGATATCTTTCACTGACTGTAGCAAAAGCTTGTAAGACATCGACTGCGCTGATTGTTTTCGCTAATTTTTGTAGACGCTCGATGTTTGCTTTAACCTGTTCTCGAACTTCTAGGAATAATTGATATTCTAAATCTACAGACTTTTCTTCTGCTTCTAAAATCAAGGTTTCCATTTCTTTTAGTTCTGGGGTGATAAAACGTTCCGCATTTGCTAGCGTTTGTTTTCGTTCATATTTGCCTTCTGCTAAGTTTGCTAGGTTAGATTTCGTTACTTCAATATAATAACCAAAGACACGATTAAAACCAACTTTCAGCGTTTTGATTCCTGTTTCTTGGCGTTCTTTGGCTTCTAGTTCAGCTAACCATTGCTTGCCATGTCGCATCGCATCGCGGTATTCATCTAATTTTTCGTTGTAATTGTCTTTGATGATATTTCCTTCTGTGATTGCAAGCGGTGCTTCTTCGTTGATGGCCGTATTGATTAGTTCAACAATATCTTCCGCTGGATTTAAATCTAATAATAAGTCATTCCACTCACCTTGATTGATACCAACAATCAATTCACGAACCAATGGTACTTGTTCTAATGAAGTCTTCAGTTGGATCAAGTCACGTCCATTCACATTTCCAAAGGCCACACGACCAGCTAAGCGCTCTAAATCATAGACTTTCGTCAAGGTAGATTGTAAATCCATACGTTCAAAGTACGCATTTAATAAAGATTGGACCATTTCTTGTCTCGTTTGGATTTGTTTTTCCTGAATCAATGGACGATCTAGCCATTGTTTTAGCAAACGACCGCCCATTGCGGTTTTTGTTTCATCTAGCAACCATAATAAGGTGCCTTTTTTCAGTCCAGTTCGAATCGATTGTGTCAGTTCTAAGTTGAATTTAGAATAGTGATCCATTTTTAAGAAATGATCTGGTTGATATTCCACAGCTTTTTGAATATGAGATAAGCCGCGCTTTTGTGTCACACTTAAATAAGTTAAAAGCTTGCCTGTTACTTCAACTTCTAGCGGATGCGTGAGTTCACTTGTTAAAAAGCTAAATTCGGCATTTTCTTCTGCTTGGTTTTGTTCAGAAAAAATAATATTTAAGCGATCTTTCAACGTTTGCTGCAACGTTTCTGATAATTGGCTACCTAATACGATTTCTTTCGTCTGTAAAGCAGATGCTTCATTGATTACACCATCTTCATCACTTAAGACAGCTGTTTTCAGTTCTCCTGTACTCAAATCCACATAAGCTAAACCGAATAGCCCATTTTCTTCAACAATAGCTGTTAAATAATTATTATCTTTCGCATCTAGGCCTTTACTAGTCATAACGGTTCCTGGTGTGATCAGCTGAACAACTTCTCGCTTAACCATACCTTTGGTTGTTTTAGGGTCTTCTACTTGTTCACAAATCGCTACTTTATAGCCTTTTTCAATCAATGTATCGATATAGCCTTGAGCCGCATGGTGCGGAATACCACACATCGGAATTGGATCATCTGCGTTGCGGTTACGGCTCGTCAAGGTTAATTCCAATATCTGTGATGCATTGATCGCATCTTCATAAAACATTTCATAAAAATCACCTAGTCGGTAAAATAAAAATGCGTCTTGGTATTGATCTTTGATTGCTAAGTATTGTTCCATCATTGGTGTGTGTTTTGTTTTTTGAGGCATTGTTACCCTTCCTTCTCTAATTCTTCATTGATTCTATATTGGATCATATCTGTGACATGCTGCAATAGGTCGTTAGCTTCCATCAGCTGTTCCCTGTAAGCTACAACTAAAGGATGTTCATCAAATTCTTTCGTTAATTCGTCTGCACGTTTGATTGCCGCTTTTTCTGCTTCTGGTTTATCGTAATGAGCAAATTGAACGGCATCTTTTTGCGCTGCTTTGATTTGTTCTACCAGCTCATTCAGTTTCTCGTTATTTTGGACTTTCTCTTCTAGCTTTTTGTATCGCTGAATCAACTCATCCTCACCGAGCAAAGTTAATAGCTTCGTTAATTCTTCATTGATTCTTTTATCTGTAATGGATGGCTCCATGATTTCACACCTTTATTCTGGGTAAGATTTTGTAGTAAGACAAGTCTACTTATTTTAACATAATTCCAGCAGAATCAACAGTTTGTGGAAAATAAAACAGTCGATCTATTTTTTATTTATCTCTGAAATGCACTCTCAAAAGCAACCAGCCAAACGAAATAACGACAAGTGTACAATCAACTAAAAAAAGAACCGAGCAACCTTTTATTTAGGCTACTCTGTTCTTACTTTTCTATAACTATCTACAGGTATTTATTTTTTCTTTAGTTCTTCTACTTGTTCTTCCAAATCTTTGATTTTTTTCTGTCTTTTTTTATATAAAACATATAAAAGTATCAATGCTAGAAGAACTAAAAATACAATTATATAAATCCAGAAGTTCTTTTTATCTTGACGAATATAGGCTTGGTTATTCATTTTTTTAGCTTCTTCAGCTTTGATTTCAAACTCTTCTTCAAAATCCCAGGTTCTCCCTTTTGATTCTGCATGCACAGCTACTAAATATTTACCTGGTTTGAATTCTGTTTCTTGCAAACTAACTGGGTAGTTAAAAACTGAATTGGGTGCCATTTGTAGGTCACTTTTTTGCGTTTCGTATAAAATTTTGTTTGTATTTTTCTTCTTGATTTTTGCTGTTAGATTCAAGCGATTAAGATAAGCTGCTTTTGGGTTAGTTAAATGAGCAAAGACCACATTTCTATTATTGACTTGTCCTAAGCTCACTTTTGACAATTCTAAATCTGATGTCACTTCATTTTCGCCATGTAAAACTAGGGCGATCACATATCCAAATTGATTTTTAATCGCCACACCCGCTTTCGATTTGTCGGGTTTATCTTCGTTTTCACTAGTAAAAATGATACCGCCAGATAAAACTCCAGCAAAATCTTTTTTAGGCATTGTTATTTCATATTCAACATTTTTTGATTCATGAGGAGCTAACGTGATTTTTGGTGTTTTCGTTTCGACAAGCTGGCTTAAATCATATGGCAAATCAACTGACTGATATTGATCACTATTATTATACTCAACAACGCCATTTGTATTTGTTGTAGCGGTCTTGACTTGTGTATTGATGGTACGTTGTTGGTCGGACTGATTGGTTACCTTAACCGCTAGAGTATGCGTTTCTTCTGGGTTAAGACGTAAATCAAAGTATGTTTTCGTTGTATCAACTTGTTTCGTTGAAGGAATTGCTTTTACTTCATATTCTGCATCTTGCGCCCAGACATTCAGTGTTCCTACCATACACCCAATTACAAAACCTATCAACGGCAACAAAACTTTAAGCGTTCGTTTCATCATGTAAATCCCTCCATTTTTTATTCTATGTATATTTATGGAGCGATCAAAAACTATATTTAGTTCTATGCCGCTCCATACCCTTATTTATACTAGTTATTTGCTGGTTGGTCCAACAATGTCCATGTTAATGTTGTTTCATATTGTTTGGCTACTTTAACTGTTTCACCAGGTACTTCTAAAATAGCGGCATCTTTGCCAAAGCTTTCAATCGTCACACCGTTACCAAGACCTGCACCAGCTTCTAAAACTGTTGTTCCTGATCCGTCTGTATTTAACACAACTTCTGTTTTAGCAGTGGCTGAACCTGTTGATTTTTCTGAAATAGTTGGTGTTTTTAATGTGATTTGAGCATTTTCCAACTCTTTTTCTCCAGCTTTCAGTTGACCTTTTTCTGCGACTTGAACTGTCCAGCCTGCTTCTGTTCCGCGGATATCTTGAACAGTTGTCGTAGTTTCTGCTTTGTTTTTATAAACTTCATCTTTAGCTGAAATTGGGTTAGATCCGAAATCAAAATCGGCAACATTCAATAATGTCAATGCGCCGTCTTCAGGTGTAGTAAAACCAATATCACTCTTAGAATTTTTATTTTCAGCTTCTTCTGCATGTACAACTACACTTCCGCTAAAGCTCATTAATAATGCTGCTAATACTAATAAAATTTTGTTTGTTTTCATTTAAATTCTCTCCTCATTATTTAAAATTCTATATGCTATCATTCCTGTTATAAATAACAGAATAGATATTCCACTTATCAGTAACTCTTTGTTTCTTTGATCGTCACCCGTTTTGGGTAAGTTCCCGGCTGTATGCTGATCTTTTTTGTCTACTTCATAAAAACCAATTGTTGCTTTACTATTTTCTGCAGCATAGCTTTCTCTCATACCAGATAGATAGAAAAAGTAACATGCTAATACTAGTAAATAAAGCCATTTTCTTTTTTTATTTTTCACATTTGAACACCTTCAATCATTGGACACAACATCGTATAATTCCCAGCTAATCTCACCCGAGTACTGATCAGCCAAGGCTTCTCCTGACTTAACCCCTACCTTCAAACCATTTTCAGATGATTCCCAATGTTGCGTGACATTATACTCATCATGAGTGGTCGTCACCGCGGTCTGAATAATCGCCGATGAATCTGTACGTAATGGAATTGTTTGACCATCCTCGACATAAAATAACGAATCTGACAATATACGATTAGTTTTAGTACCCGTTAGTGGTTTAATCAATGTCGCCCGTAATTGCCAATTAGAACCTAGTGTTCTAGTGTCTTTCACTACAATGTCATTATCTTTTGACTCAATCTTATACTCTTCGTCTTTTTTAGATAATGCATGTGTGCCAAAATTAATTTGCGTTGGTACAGCTGAAAAAGTCAGGTGTCCATGGTAATTATAAACGACTGTTTGTTCTTCGTTTGAGAAAATCCCAGTTTCATTTTCTGGTACTTCAGTCAGTGTATAGCCAGAAATTTCTTTGGCTTTTGCTTGATAAGGCATGCTTATTTTCCCATTCAGAACTTCTGTTGGCGCAATTTCTTGTCCATCTTCATTTAAGTATTTCACAATGATCGCTTGGCCTTGAACAAAGTCAACTTGAAGTTGCGCTTCATTACTAGGCTTAGCTTCTTCATTTACAGTTACAACAGCTGTATTCGGGATTATGATCTGATTGACTTCTGGGTCCGCTAAGTCTTCTTGACTCACATTTAGACTACCGATCAATTCAATTGTATATGTTTTCCCATAAAAGGATTCATCTGCTAAGCTTTCTGGAGTTGCCTCAATCATTAATTCATTTTCTTCATTTTTATTGATTGTAAAATGATTGACTGCATTTGCTCCAGATTCATCCTTGATTGTTATATCTGCTGTAGAAACCTCTAACGAATCAGCTAACGTATCACTAATCTTCAACGTTTGGATCGGAAACCGGCTGGAATATGCTGGTACTTTTTGAGAAATACTGTATAGTCGCCTTTTTTCAAGCCCATTGTAGTTAAAATGTTCTCCAACTTCAACTGGTGCCTCAAGTGCTTCACCATCAACAATCTCTCCAAGTCCAGGGAAATCATCATAATCAAACATCGCTGTACTTTCTTCGGTACTAATCGGCATATTTGTATGGATATCATAACCCGATATCACACTTCCTAACACTCGACCTTGAGTGTCATCTAACACTACTGAAGCTCGCGGCGCCAAAACTGTTCCGATAAATAAGGATGCATTACTTCTAAATTGAATTTCTTGATCTTCATCATTAAAATTATGAACCAGATGTGTTGCTATTTTATATGTTTTATCCTTTAATTCTTCAGAAATCGTATGGCTGTCTGATTTTATTAAAGGTACAGCTTTATCTGCATATTTCCCTTCAAAGAATACCCCATCGTTTCCCTCAAAGTCATATTCTTCATCACCTGGCAAACTAGGATATGCTGTTGCGTGAAAAAATGTACTTCCACTAAAATTAAAACTTGGAAAATGCTTGTAATTGATGATCACATATGGTGGCAACATAGTATCTGGATCATAATTGGTATAATTGATTGAAATATCTTGAGCATTTTTGAAATGATCGATTCGTCCATCTACATCGATGATTGCCACGGCTTGATCAGTCACTCCTTTTTTCAACGCAATATTGATTTGAATCGAAGATTGTCCGCCCCAATCATTTGGGTTCACAACTTTATTCTCTGTATTTACTTCTGCAGATTGAACAGCTGAATTACAGATAATTGCTTGATCTGTATCAATCAACTCTGCATAATAATCACTCACAGATTGAATATTACTTGTCACTTGCGAAAAATTTGAAACACCATTATCTACAAAGGTCGGAAATGATTCGAGCGAATCCTTGTAGATTCTTTTTGTAAAATTTTCCCGCAAATCTGGATAATATTGTAGAGCCTTGTTCATTTCTTCTTCTGTTGGCAAATTTTCTATATAATAATGTAGATTTTCACCATTAATATATTTAAAACTTGTCTCATTTGCATACCAACGGATGATATCACTACCAGTAATTGACTCAGAAACAACAGCTGGATCGATTTGTCCCAATTCCCACTGAAATAATGAATTTTGATAATTTTGAAATCCACCTTTCGACAATCCAGACGAGCCATTCGATGTGATGTTTTTCGCAAGAAATTGACCAACAAGCTGTTTATCTTGAAGCTGATCGGTATTAAAGTATAGTGTTCCCCCAGCTGTTAAATTCGTTTTTGTAGAAACGCCAAGCGGATAGCCGACTGGTGGAGTTACAGCCTCAGCAAAAACCTTATCCGTTGAGCCGAAAGGATGTAAAAGTCCAAAAGACAAAACGACTAAACTAAAAATATACTTTTTCATCAAGTCTCCCCCTCTACCTGCTTATCATGCATATAAATACAATCGTTTCTTCATCTCCATGAAATAATACAATTTTTTTCAGAAAAAAATTGTATAATTCTGAAACAATCTGTTCCAAAATTAAAAAAACAACAGTTCTTTATCCCAAAAACCTTGTCATAACAAGCAAAAAAAGACCAAAACAAAACAACTAAATGTTTCGTCCTAGTCTTTAAAAATATATAAAAACGTTATGATTATGTTATATTTTCAATATATTCTGTACATCCAAGCACTTTAAGTACTAATTTTCACTCGCCTAAAAAAATTGTTTTATAAAAAATTTGATTGATCGTGTCGATCATTTTTTCCCATTGCTCCGGATTCAACTGCTCATCAAAATAAAAGTATTCTGTTTGCGGGTTTATCACCTCATATGAATCTGATATAACTAAATCCGCAGTCATTACATCATTGGTAAAAACGATTCGGTCTTTATTATAAACATCCAAAATAATTTTTTTGATCCCATCCGCTAAAATCAAATTATTATTAAAAATGACACAAATTGACACACTACCTGCTTTTTTACTTAAATAAATTCCAGAATAGATCGTTAATGAAAAAATCGACATTACACCTTCCAAATATTCTTTACTGATTTTAGAATAAAATTCCTGTTGCTCAATAATCTTATTAATTTTTTCAAAAGTCTCCACACTTGCTTCATCATAGTCGATTATTGAATGAAAAGAGAGTCCATTTTTATAGTAGCCAGAGATATCCATATTGATGTGCTTGATATAAATCAGTAAAATAATTAGATAGAAATAAAAATTTATATAGCTTTCCTCTGTATACTCTAACTCAAATTCCTTTTGAACTTCTGCCATCAGCTTAGTAGTATACTCTGCTATTTCTAGTGACGACTGCTGATAATCTTGAACAATTTTCCTTTTTGTTTCTAAAGAATCCAAATTGTAAATCAATCCTCTAGTTGCGTATAACAGTAACGCCCGTTCATTATGATATAACTCATCTGTCAGTCGATGTTTCAGTAGCGGCAATAATTCCGCATCTTTGTTATCAAAATAGGCGACATCTGCTAAAAACTCTTCTGAAACTTTTATATAGTTTTTCTGCCAAAGAACTCTTTTTAAGGTGATCAATTGCATAAAGCGCAACTTTGCTCGTTGAGACTCCGACAAAGAAGTCGCATGATCAAAATAGTCTTCAATTTCTTTTAGTTCCAGCCATTCTTCCGGGTAATTCGTATTAAAAAATGGAATATATTCTGTTGACTTAAAGACAGACCAATAAGCATAAAAGGTAAATAAACGAATCCCTAGCTCATCCCCATTTAAACTGCTAGAATGCTGATCAAATGTGATTTTACCACCAAAGGGAGCTAACATTTTTTTCAACAATCGTAACTGTTTATAGACTGACGAACTGCTCATATGTAAGTCTTGTGCCATCGCTTCAATTGATGTATAACGTTTTTTCAGTAGCGCATCTAATATAAAAAAACTACCACTCTGCTCAACATAAAATAAATGAATATAATCGATCAAATAACCAATACTATATGCCTCAGCAGCTTTGACTTGATAAGTGCCTGTCTGGCTGTCCTGATTTAAATGGGCTTTCTCCTCAAATGCCAGCTCAACATCTTGAGCTAAATCATTGATGTACCTACTTAATGTGCTTTTTGTAAGTTCATGCTTTTGCATCAAATCATTAAAACTCATTCCATATTTTGCAAAAGCAATCGATTTAAATAGCTCAAACTTCATTCGTTCTTTTTTACCCATAAAAGAATTTTGCATAGAGGCCTCCTTGCAATTTGTTATTCTTTCTACTACCTTCAAATTCCCCCCTATTATAAAACACTTTAGTGATCTCTTCTTCATAAATGCTCATTCCACTTTTCCCACTAAAAATAAAAAAGGAAACAAAAGCAACTCCTCTTGTGTCTTGGAGTTTGACGCTGCTGTTTCTCTTTTATTTTATCTAGGTAAACATCTAATTATAAAGTGTTTTTGTCTATATAAATGGGTTTATTCTTCAAATGGACGATCTTCACTAATTTGAATCGCTTCGATTTTTTTTGCTTGTCCAGTCTGATCATCGATATCGATTACACAAGCCGATAATAAATTGCGTCCTTCTTCAACTACTTCAAAACGTCTAGGCAACGCAGTCAAAAACTTCTCAATAACTGGTCCACGCTTCATCCCTAAAATACCATCATAAGGTCCTGTCATACCAACGTCGCTTAAATAAGCTGTCCCTTGAGGTAAGATTCGCGCATCATTTGTCTGCACATGAGTATGTGTACCTACAACTGCACTGACTTTCCCATCTAAAAACCAACCCATTGCTTGTTTTTCACTGGTTGTTTCACCATGAAAATCGACAAAGATCAATGGTGTCCGCTTACGTGCTTCGGCAATCAATTCTTCTACTTTACGAAATGGATCATCAATATCAGCCATAAAAACACGCGCCTGCATATTGATCACTGCCAGTTCAAGCTGATTGACTTTCACAAACACCATACCTTGCCCAGGCGTTCCTTCGGGAAAATTTGCTGGTCGAATCATTTTTTTTGCATCATCAATAAAATCAAAAATATCTTTATTATCCCACGTATGATTGCCCAAAGTCACAACATCTACACCGTCTTGGAGGAATTTTTTATAAATTTTCCCTGTGATTCCTCGACCAGCTGCAGCATTTTCTCCATTGACGATCGTTACTTGGGGACGATACTTTTTCTTTAATTTGGGGACATAAGTGCTGATCGTATCACGACCTAACGACCCAACAACATCTCCTATAAATAATATACGCAAACATTTTCCTCTTCTCTTTTGATTTCTATTGTTATTATAGAGGTTTTTTGGTGGGAAAGAAAGGGTTGAAAATAGATTGAGGCTTCACTTGTACTCAGCGTATGAAAAAACTAGAGTGTTTAAACATGTTTTACATAATAACTGGAGAATAATTTATTGAATACACAGTTCTATTACACATTTGATATCTGTACTAATTGGCTCTACTAAAATACAGTCCCCCGCTTTTTTGATTTAAAGATACGCAAAAAAATATTTAAACCCTAAGATTAAAGAAACGAAACTCAATTTAAAAAGAATAAAGTGCCTTATTCAAAAATAACTACCATTAATCAAACTAATTTACCGTTTGATACGGAGAAACTGATGTCGCTTTCGTGATAGATTTCTCGTTGTGAAAATAAACCAATCACAAACCCTGTTAAATAAATTTTTCCCCTTTTCTTATCCCATTAGATAATCTTTTCCTGTACAAAAAAGCTCCTCCAGCAACATTACTGGAGGAGCTTTTCACTATTTTAATCTTCAATATACGCCCATTTAAAGTCATATTTCGCACCAGTTGAATGGTACACAACATCTTTGACTTTGTCAGAACGAAGATGTGCTTCAGCTTTTTGATACAACGGAATAACGCCCATATCATCCATGATTATTTTTTCAGCATCTAGCATATCTTTCCAACGAGCTTCTGGATTGTTTGCATTTGTTGTTGCAGCACTTTCTACTAATTTATCATATTCAGGATTTGAATAATGTCCTCTATTATATGAATTGCCTGTTGTAAATAAATCTAAGAAACTACTTGGATCAGCATAGTCTGCTCCCCATGCACTAACAGCGATTTGGAAATCACCTTTGTTAGAACGATCCAAACGAACAGAAAATGGTACTGGACTAACAGTTACTTTTAATCCATCTAAGGTTTCAGATAATGAACCTTGAAGATATTCAGCCATTTTCTTCGCATTGTCGGTATCATCAATCAATAAATCGACTGATAATGTAGAAACGCCTAATTCGTCTTTCGCTTTTTTCCATGATTCTTTCGCTTTATCAACATCATAAGCAACTTCGTTCCCTGATTTTTTAGCAAAATCTTCATCTGTTTTCGGATCAGCAGCTAAACCTTCTGGAACTAAACCAGTCGGAACAGCTGAACCATTTGCTAGAATTTGTTCAACTAAAGCTTTGCGATCGATCGCATAAGATATTGCTTTACGTAAGTTTGCATTGCGATAAGGTGAATTTTCTTCTCTTTGATTTGGTTCAAGATAGAAAGTTGATGCACCTTTTAAGACAATGTAGTTTGGTTCATTTTTCATTTGTTGTGCTAATTCACCAGATAACGGTACTTCATCTGCTTGTCCATCTTGGAATAGATTCAATGAAGTTGGTGCTTCTTTTACAACATCGATGGCAACTTTATCTAATTTTACTGTATCTTTGTCCCAGTATTTGTCATTTTTTGTATAAGACCAACTTGTATCTGTTCCTGGTCCATCAAAATCAGTTAAAGTAAATGGTCCATTGTAAACTGCCTTATCACTTGCTGTTGTATAATCTTTTCCATATTTTTCAGCAATATCTTGTCTTTGCGGTAAAAATGACGGAAAGGCTAGTAAGTAATCAAAGTATGGTGTTGCTTTTTCTAACGTGATTTCTAATTCATAATCACTAATGGCTTTGATGCCAAGTTCTTCTTTTTTCATTTCGCCTTTAGAAATCTTTTCAGCATTTTTTACA
Source organism: Candidatus Enterococcus ikei (assembly GCF_017316105.1). Taxonomy (NCBI): domain Bacteria; kingdom Bacillati; phylum Bacillota; class Bacilli; order Lactobacillales; family Enterococcaceae; genus Enterococcus; species Candidatus Enterococcus ikei. The sequence goes on along the minus strand of NZ_JAFLWD010000017.1, from coordinate 91,672 downwards.
GAGTTAAACATGTATGCATACTCTGATCCAGTCGCTGGATTCACTGTTCTCTGCCAGCCATACACAAAATCAGCCGCTGTTACTGGTTTGTCATCTGTCCATTTTGCATCTTCTCTTAATTTGATCTTGTACGTTAAGCCATCTTCACTGACTGTAGCCATTTCTGCTGCTCCAGCAGGTTGAGGTTTGCTATCTTTGTCTAGACGATAAATTCCTTCGTATACATTGTTTAATGCAACAAAACTTACTTCATCAGTCGCAAGTGAAGGATCTGCGCTTGGCATTTCTTGTCTTTCAATGAATCTGAATACTTTTTCTTCACTGCCAGTTCCACTATCAGCATTTTTAGAATTTCCGCCACATGCTACTAGGGCAATACTTGATACAGTAATCAATCCTAGTAAGGCAATTTTCTTTAATTTCATCTAAAAAACCCCCATTTTAATAAAATCTATAATGAATATAACAAAGTTATGAGTTGGTCGAAATTAAAATACTACGAACAGTTTAGTAAAAATATTCTGAATTTTTTCTAATTTTGAATAAAAAAAGAAGCAAGCCTTTAACGGGCTCACTTCTTTCAAAGTTATTTGTGTTTATTTCGCATAATCTACTGCGCGTGTTTCCCGAATAACTGTCACTTTGATGTGACCTGGGTAATCTAAGTCGTCTTCGATTTTCTTGCGAATATCTCTAACTAAACGAACAGCTTCTAAATCTGTGATTTCATCTGGCTTGACCATCACACGAACTTCGCGTCCAGCTTGTACAGCGAAACTAGATTCAACTCCTTCGAATCCATTAGAAATATTTTCTAAGTTTTCTAAGCGACGAATGTAATTTTCCATTGACTCGCTCCGAGCACCTGGTCTAGCAGCTGATAAAGCATCTGCTGCGGCAACCAATACTGAGATAACAGAAGTTGCTTCTACATCACCATGATGGGATGCAATGGCATTAATAACTGTTGAATTTTCTTTGTATTTAGCAGCTAGTTCAGCACCGATCTCAACGTGTGAGCCTTCGATTTCATGATCTAGTGCTTTACCAATATCATGTAATAAACCGGCACGTTTTGCTAATTGAATATCTTCGCCAATTTCTGCGGCTAAGACACCAGTTAATTTAGCTACCTCGATTGAGTGGTTTAGTACGTTTTGACCATAACTTGTACGGAAACGTAAACGACCTAGAATCTTGATCAAATCTGGATGTAATGTGTGAGCGCCCACTTCAAATGCAGCTTGCTCGCCGTATTCACGGATACGTTCATCCATTTCTTTGCGAGATTTTTCAACCATTTCTTCAATACGTGCTGGATGGATTCGACCATCTTGAATTAATTTTTCAAGTGTCATTCGAGCAATTTCTCTACGAATTGGATCAAATCCTGAAAGTACCACGGCTTCTGGCGTATCATCAATAATCAAGTCGATTCCTGTTAAGGTTTCTAATGTACGAATGTTACGTCCTTCGCGACCAATGATTCTTCCTTTCATTTCATCGTTTGGTAAGCTAACAACAGAAACCGTTGTTTCAGAAACTGAATCAGCGGCACAGCGTTGAATCGCTAGAGAAAGTAAGTTTTTAGCTTTCCGATCAGATTCTTCTTTGGCACGTTGTTCAGATTCTTTGACCATTACTGTCAACTCATGACTTAATTCTTCTTCTGTTGATTTCATGATGATATCTTTTGCTTCGTCTTTAGATAGTGAAGCAATACGTTCTATTTCTTGATGTTGCTTTTCAACTAGTTCTTCTACATCTTTTTCTCGCTCATCAATTAATTGCTGTCTAGCACCAAGTTTCTCTTCTTTTTCTTCCAGTGAGTTTTCACGTTTTTCAAGAGAATCATCTTTACGATCTAACGTTTGTTCTCTTTGTAATAAACGATTTTCTTGAGATTTAAGTTCTACTTTGCTTTCTTTCAACTCACTTTCAATTTCTGACCGATACTTCTGGTTTTCTTCCATAGCTTTTAATAAAGCTTCTTTTTTCAGAGTCTCTGCTTCTTTATTGGCACTTTCAATTATGCCTTCTGCAGAGGACTTTGCACCATCTATAGCCTTTTCATGACGTGATTTTGCAACGACTAACCCTAAACCAAGACCGACAATTACACCGATGATAGCGAGGAGAATTTCTAAACCCATTGTTTCCACCTCCGTACTATCTTCAAATTTTCAATATTCATGTAGTTTTCTGATAAACTATAATCAATTATCAATATGTCTACTTGCATACAGGTAAAAGTTATATACTAATATTTGTATACAACTTTATTCTAATGTTTGTACACCAGTGTGTCAACTTAAAAAAGCCCTTTCCCGATGAAAGAGCTCTGGTGGTTCCACTATACAAAAAAACAAACCAATAAAAAGCTTTTGAAAGCCCTTATTGGTTTGTCTCTTAATCTGTATTATTCTTCATCAAGAGGAAGTTCTTCTTGTGCTTGTTCTTCTTCAACAACAGTCGTTGTTCCATCACCGATACCAAATGCATCACGGACACGTTTCGAAACTTCTTCGACCATTTCAGGATGTTGCATCATGTAAACTTTGACATTTTCACGACCTTGACCGATTCGTTCTTCTTTGTAGCTGTACCATGCGCCACTCTTATCAACAATATCTTTTTCGACTGCCATATCAAGTAATTCGCCTTCTTGAGAAATCCCTTGACCATACATGATATCAACTTCCGCTACTTTAAATGGCGGTGCTACTTTATTTTTAACAACTTTGATTTTTGTGCGGTTACCGATAATGTCTGTTCCTTGCTTCAATTGTTCAGCACGTCTTACTTCTAAACGAACCGTTGCGTAGAATTTCAACGCACGTCCACCAGGTGTTGTCTCAGGATTACCGAACATAACACCGACTTTTTCACGAATTTGGTTGATAAAGATCGCAATTGTCTTTGTCTTATTGATTGAACCTGAAAGCTTACGTAAAGCTTGTGACATCAAACGTGCTTGCAAACCAACGTGACTTGCTCCCATTTCTCCATCGATCTCTGCACGAGGTACTAGGGCCGCTACAGAGTCAATAACAACGATATCAATAGCACCACTGGAAACTAATGCATCAGCGATTTCTAATCCTTGCTCACCAGTATCTGGTTGTGAAAGCAGTAATTCATCGATATTTACACCTAAGGCTTGTGCATATTGAGGATCTAAAGCATGCTCAGCATCGATAAATGCAGCTGTTCCGCCTTGTTGTTGTACAGATGCGATTGCATGTAATGCAACAGTTGTTTTACCTGAGCTTTCAGGTCCATAAACTTCAATGATCCGTCCACGAGGATAGCCACCAACGCCTAAGGCAACATCCAATGCTAGTGAGCCACTAGGAATAGTTGAGATTTGTTGATCGATCTTTTCCCCTAATTTCATTACTGAACCTTTACCAAAGTTCTTTTCGATTTTTTTTAGTGCGGCATCTAAGGCCACTTTACGATCATCTGCCAATCGATAATCCTCCTTATATATAAACGATTTAAATTCCTTTTCAATAAATATATCATAACTGGTTTATTTAAAAAATGCAAGAGAAAAACGAACAAACATTCGCCTTTTTATTTTTTCTTAGTAACTGCTCTACGAATCAAATCTAACCCTTTCATCACAGCACTTTGACGAATATAGCGTCGATCACGATTAAAATGTTGAAGCGTTGCAAAAGCGGGTTGTCCTTTTTCAGCAATACCAATCCAAACGGTTCCTGCTGGCTGCCCTTCTAACTCATCAGGACCTGCTACACCTGTAAAAGATACTGCAAAGTCTGCGTCCGCTAATTTTCTTGCTTGTTCGGCCATCGCAATCGCACAGGCTTCGCTAACAACGCCTTCTTTTTCAAGTAATTTATGGTCGATACCTAAAAACTGTTCTTTTGTTTCAGCAGAATAAGTTATAAAACCACCTTTAAATACTTCTGAAACACCAGCGATATCTCCTAATGTGCTTTGAAAAAGTCCAGCGGTCAAACTTTCTGCTGCAGAGATTGTTTTTCCATGCGCTTTCAATGCCTCAACTGTTACTTTTACTAAGCTGTTATCATCCCCATATCCATAAAAATATTCTCCAACTTTTGTCATGACCTGTGCTTCCAAACTATCTAGCAACGCCTGACCTTTTGCGGCGTCTGAAATTTTAGCGGTTAACCGCAATGTTACTTCATTTGGTTTAGCATATGGTGCAATCGTCGGATTCGTTTGGGTATCAATCAATTCTTTTAGTTCTGTCACTAATTGTGATTCGCCAATACCATAAAATCTTAACACTCTAGACATCAGCTGCTCTGCTTGTGGAAACAGTTCTTCTAATAAAGGACGGGCATTTTGTAGAAACATTGGTTTTAATTCATTTGGTGGTCCGGGCAACAATAGATAGGTCGTCTCATCGGCAGTAATCAAGGTACCTACAGCGAGACCCGTTGGATTTTGAACAGCAATACCGCCTTCGATCATCAAAGTCTGTTTCAAATTATTCTCGGTCATTTTATTTTTTGAAAAAGTAAAAAATTCATGAAGACGTGCAAGTGCCTGTTCATCTTGAATTAAAGAACGATGGATATGAGCAGCTACCGTATCTTTAGTTAGATCATCATCTGTCGGCCCTAAGCCGCCGCACAAAACGATTAGATCACTACGCTTTTCGGCTTCAGCTAATAATTGTTCCAAACGTCCCGGATTGTCTCCCACAACGGTATGATAATACACCTCGATTCCTAAATCTGCTAATTCTTCTGATAGAAATGTCGCATTTGTATTGACGACTTGTCCTAATAACAACTCTGTACCAACTGCAATGATCTCTGCTTTCATTTTTCTCCTCTTCTCTAATAAGATACGTAAATGATTCTTATTTCATTTTATCACAGGAAATTTTTTTCTTGCTATCAAACGGCTTTGTCTACTTTATAATTTAAAACAGTGATATTAGTATCATTTATATAATAATATGATACAATTTGTATATTGAGGTAAAAGGAGGAAAAGCATAAAAATGACCGCAATTATTGGATTATTAAGTTTTTTAGGAATAGGAGTTGGAGGTTTTCTTTCATTAAAGGCTATTTTCAAAAAACAACCGAAAAAGAAGGCTTTAATTTTTACCGGAGCTAGTTTTGTCGTAATGATCGGTGCACTTGCCTTAACACCCACATCACCACGTATTGACATTGCAGACAAATCAATAGAAACAAACGATCATGGAACCGCAATAATCGAAGGAAAAACGAATGATCAAAGTAACATCACCCTAGATGGGGAAAAAATTGAAACAAAAAACGGCGAATTTTCTTACAAAGTTACGTTAAAAGATGATCAGCCACAAAAATTGACTTTCGTCGCTTCAATCGGTGATAACGACAAAGCTGAAACGATCGAAGTCAAACCATCAAAAGCATTCGTTGCTTTTTTAAATGAAGAAAAACAAGATCAAGAAACACTGAAAAAAGCCGAAACTGCCCTAGTTTTAGCTGAAAACAAACCTACGCAAAAAAATTATGACGAAGCCGCAACTCGTATTACTTCATTAACAAAGGAAAAAGACGACTTCACCAAACGTTTAGCAATCATAAAAGAGAATGTACCGATTTATGAAGCTGTTGAACTGGCGGAAACAAAACAAACAAAAGAACAAGTCGATTCAGCAACCGCTTTAGTAGCCAAAGCAACGCTAAATAAAGACTCTTTACTAAAACGTTTAACGACTGTCCAACAAAAAATCACTGAAAAAGAAAAAGCAGAAAAACAAATCGCAGCCGCTCGTGAAGCGGTTGAAAAAGCGGAACAAGAACCTACAGATGATCATTACAATCAAGCAATTGCTAAAATCAAGGAACTTCCAAACGGCAACACAGAATTAACTAATCGCGCAAATAGTGTAAAACAAACCCTCACTACTCAAAAAGAAGAAGCTAAAAAAGTAGCCGCAGCTCAAAAGAAAGCAGAACAAGAGGCACAAAAAGCGGCCGCTGAACAACAAGCACAAGCGGCAGCGGCAGCTCAAACACCCGAAACTCCTGCACCAGATACACAAGGTACTGGGCAAATGGTCCTAGTTACAGCAACTGGGTCAAAATATCATAATCATAAGTGCGGCAATGGAACGTATACTCCAGCAACACTAGAAGAGGCACAAGCACGAGGTCTAACACCTTGTTCAAAATGCTTTTAGAACTGATTAGAGATAAAAAAATAGGCCTTCCTACAAGTGGAAGTGCCTATTTTTTTTACAATCAATGCATATATATATACGCTGAAATCAAATACAAAATCCAAATATGCAGTGGATAGAAGAAATAAAAGAAGTTCTTCATCCCTTTTCCTTTTTCACCATTAAATAATAAAATCGGAATCACTGCAAAAATCATCATCCATTGTGTCGACCCTTGGAAAAAGAACAGAACTGAGACTAAAGCAATCAGCACACATTGTAGCCAACGTTGGTTTTTAGCTAAATACATCAATGGAATCAATAATACCAAGATGCTATTTTCAGCAAACAATAATGCTGGGATAAAATTCGCTCCCCAGACTGCCACCATGATCGTACTTGGATTTGACATAAGTGAAATCAAAATCGCAGAAGAGATGATTGGAAATAGAATAATCACAATACCTAATAAAAGTTGGCTGAATTTTTTACTTGAACGCCCTTCTGAAATTTTATCGATCCCATACATCATCAATGTTCCCACTAATAGATCACGAAAAATATTATTCATCAACTGAACTTCTTCATACCCTACAATTTTCTGTAAAAAGAAACTTCCTAGCGCCATAAGCACCATACCTAAATACAAACGCATCATATATTTCTCTTTACTTCTTGTATGACTAAAACCAACCACACTAACAAAGAAGAAAAGTGTTGCAACTGGTCTTCCAAACCAATCTAACCAATCAGGCGCCCCCATTGGAACAAACATTTGATGAATATGATCAATGAACATCAAAACGATCCCGATTATTTTTAAATCGAATGTCGTTAATCCTCTAAACTTACTTGTTGTTAAACTCTCCATTATGACACGCTCCTCATTTAATTAACCTAAAATAGTATAAAATAAAGGAACCTTTTTTGCCTTAGAATCATCTTTCAATCATCTATCAATTTTGTCATGTAAATTATTTAAACAAAATACATGAGTTTATATATGCTAACCAGCCTTGATCTTACCATCATACTAAATAGCTAAACATTTTTTAACAAAAGTTTATATCAAAATAAATAAATATTTTATCTATTATTGATAAATTTATTTAAACACATTGTGATAAAATGAACATGTGTTTAATAATAAAGGAGCGATTATATGAGAAAAAGAAAAAAGAAAAAGTTGTTGGTAGCTTTATTAATTGTTGGTGGATTTAGCGTGTTTTATTCAACACACGGAGAAGCACGTCAAACTACCGAAGAAAAATGGGATCAATATAATTCTGTACAAATTAATCCAATATTCTCAACTACCAGCTTCGATAGCGATGAAGGAAACATAGAACCAACCGAAGGAAACAATTTAATTCTAAAAACAGATTTTTTGAAAATCAAACATATTCACGGAGAAGCAGAGACTGGGGTAGCTAGCTTCCAAGGGTTTAGTGCTTTTAAAAATCTAGAGGATATATATGTTGAAGGTGGCGGGGTTTCTGATTTTAGACCAATAAGAAATTTAACGAACATTAAACGATTTTACATGTCTGGAACAAATAATAATACACTTATTGACTTTGAAAAATTGAATAAAATAGAGGAATTTTCGTATGAAAATTCTAGTGACAACGGAGAAAGTATAGCCTTAACCGATATTTCTGCCTTGTCCAATAAAAACAATTTAAAGAGAATCAAGATTAGCGCCGATGGCAACTTACCAAAAATCACATTGAGCAAGAAAAACAACCACTATGAACTACTAAAACCAATTGTTTTATCTGATCAATTTAAGCAGGATGTAAAATATTCTCAAGTTTATTTTGAATATCCTGAAAATTCTGATGATGATTCAGTTGAAACTGATGACTTCACTTCCGATGTTTCTAAAGATGGATTGATCAGTTGGCAAAATATTCCTACTTCTGCAAGCCATCTAACATTTACTGCTAGTGCCGATGAGGATTTAAACTATTATTACGGATCCATCAATATTCCTATACGCTGGGTAGATTAATCAAACTTATAAAAATTGCCGTATTTGCATTTAAGTCTATATGACCTGAGTACAAATACGGCAACTTTTTTTAATGAAAAATAACTTTTACTTCTATATTATTGATGCACACTAAAACGTTGGTTCGGATGAACATTTTTTTCAATTTCATCCACCATTGCAATCGCATAATCTGCATACGAGATATAGCTTTTGCCTTCTTTATCTGTTTCTAACTCTTCTCCAGCTGCAACATATTTACCTGTCGCTGGACCTTCAGCATCAAATTCTGCCGCTGGGCTGATATATGTCCAGTTAATATCTTTAGCACCTTCTAATAACGCTAAGCCTTTACCCATCGCAGTAGCTAACGGTTGAAATGCTTCAGGAAAGTCTGGTGTTTCACTCAAGCGTACAGTGTGTTCTGGATTTACAAATAAACTTCCAGCTCCACCGACAACCAACAAACGTGTTTTTTGATTTGTCAAAATATCGATCAAATGTTGTGTTGAACCAGTAAACTCACTAACATCGCCCCAAAAACCTAGTGCACTGACCAAAACATCAAAATCTTTCACATCATCTGTCGTTAAGCTGTATACATCTTTTTCAATCACAGGTGTGCCGTCTGTGATTTTCGCTGCATCACGAACGATTGCTGTAACCTCTAAACCTCTTTTTTTTGCTTCTTTCAAGATTGCTGAACCTGCTTTACCATTTGCTCCTAAAATTGCTACTTTCATATTTATCTTCCTTTCTATTAATGAAACTTTTTTTGTTACATTTAAATCTAAAAAGAGAAGAGACATGTTCACGTCTCTTGCAGCTTGATTTGATGAATCACATCAGATAAAGCAAGCTCTTTTAATTCTGCTTCCATACTTTGCTGAACTTTTGAATATTGTTCTTCTAAAGCGTTTTGGATATTTGCTCCTACCAGACAATTTGGATTAGGATTTTGATGGATATTGAATACTTCGTGATCTAATTCAACGGCTTCGTATACATCAAACAGAGAAATCTCTTCTGGTTTTTTCAACAAATATGTCTGGGTCGCTCCTCTACTTGTGTGAATGAGCCCAGCTTTTTTTAGCTTACTCATCAATCGTCTAACGACAACGGGATTGGTATTTACACTTGATGCGATCAATTCAGAATTCACACGATCGGGCGGCCCGATCTCAATTAAACTGAGGATATGGATCGCAACACTTAATTTCGTCGACATGGCCATGTCTATCACTCCAACTCTTAGTAACATTCTAAGTTACATTTAAATCTTACTGCGTTTACTTAAAAATGTCAATAGATAAACTTATGTTAAAAGATTTATTTTTACTTTCATGATAAAATCAAAAATAAGCAGTACCTCAACACAAAAAATCGACACTAAAAATACATTCTGTTTCTAAAGGAGCCTAACATGGAAATCAAACTATCTGTCCTTATCTCAGAAGCAAAAACAACGATTGAATTTAACGAGCACCAAGGAATCATCAACATACTTGATCGTAGTAAAGATATCACATTGGATCAGCCCGTAGTCTATATTTTAATTAAAGACAACACTATTATTTCGATAGGAAAAGCCACAGCAGGCACTTTCCAAAATGAATTAGATTTTAATAAAGTAATCACAATTGTTCCATCCTGGGATATCGAACTGAACTATCTAGTCCAACAGTTCATCACAGAAGCCGTTGAAAACAATATCACCCTTGCTCATATACCTGAGTTAGAAACAAAAATTCCAACAAGTCAGAAAAAAACAGTCACAACCTACAAAGACGAAGTCCTTTTAGTGCTTGAAAAGTTCGGCTATCGCCTAAAACAGCACGAAGAAGCTAAAAAAACCAAAGCCAAACCTGCCAAAGCACGACATAAATGGACCAAAGAAGTCAGCCAAATCGAATTCTTCATTGATACAAGAGACAGCAAAGCCACTGCTCTTTGGCATAAACGAAATGAAATGCTTTTAAAAGCTGGGGCAACAATGATGGCCGAACCACCCCTCAATAAAGATGGCTCTCTGGGCTTTTCTGCAAAAATGGGGCAAAGAATCAGAGAAGATCATAAGGATAAAGTAAAAAATTTTGTCACAACTGAAGATATCATTTTAAAAAGCGTCAATGAGGTCGGATTATTTTTATACTTTGGAGGAACAAATAGCTGGTTGGAATTAATCGATGCTAACGGGAAGACACTGAATGAGTGGACAGTCGTTGATTAAGAAAAGAAAACTAGCCTTACAAATAGAATAATAAAAAAGCGTAGTATTCATCCATTTCGGAGAATACCACGCTTTTATCTTTATCTAGCCGTTGAAGCGTATTTCATTATTATTACTAAAATTCAACATCATAATAATAATTTACTACTAAACCTTTACCAGTTTTTTCAACGATAAAATCACTATGATCGATTTTTTCAAGTTGACCTTCGCCGCCTACACTTGAAAAGTCAAAAATATAGTCATTTACTTTGAACTCACTTCCAATTTCCATATCGTGAACAGACTCTTGATAAACTACATACTCTTTTATATTAGTATCATAAATCCAATGTTTAACCGTTACCGGTACAACAAATCTAGTTGGTGTTTCAGAAAAAATCACTTCATGTTTACCATTCGTTTTTAATTGACTCACTTCATTTTTGTTCAAGCACAGTTTACTTTCTTGACGCGAACCGATGATTTTAAGTTCTTTAGGCGTTCCTTTAGAAAGATCTCCTAGTAAACCACCTTGCGCATCTAAAAAGACGTTATCAGGTTCTGAAACCCACGTATAATTTTTCATATCTTTCATATTACGGGCAACACTTGTAAAGTCTGTTACAAATACAGGTACATCATCTGTAATTTCAAATGTTGGTTTTTTATACTCTTCACGAACTACAGCACCTGAGTAAGCACGTAACATTTGTTTATCTGCATGAAGCGCTGAATATGGACTGTTGATATCTGTAGAGATACCAGTAATTGAGCTACCTGTGTCTTCGGCTTGAATATGCGCAATGATTGAACGAGCTCCAGCAACTTTCCCTTTGCCTATAACAGTGGCACCTTTCCATGCATAAATATCGCGATAAGCGTAGATCCCTATCCCTTCACTACTCGTACCTTTTAAAACAGCGTCACGATACGGTTTAATATCATTTTCACTATAAATTCCGTAATTTGCACCAAAACCTTCTACCGTACCGCCATCCATTTGAATCTCATTATGAACGAACAAACCTGTCCCAGCAGCTGTTGCTGTTACATGTCCTTTACCATATTTTGACATCTTGAATGCACGTAAATGCATGCCAACAGAAATACCTGTATCTTCAGTAGTAGTTACGTTCAACTCGCCATTCCCTCTAAATTCAAGGGTACTTTTCACATTAATTGCGCCCATATTTACTGGTTTCGTGTTATTTAAGTTGATTGTGATTGTTCGTGAGCTATATAAAGTTGCCGTCTCGTCTAACAAATATTCACCTTTTTTAGTCGTTAAAACATTCGTTCCGTCTGCTTTTGTTGTAATAGTTGCATCGTAGCCTTTCAAGTCAGTATCCGTCGTCAAAACGGACGTAGCAAAAGCTTTTTGTCCTCCTGTAAATACCAATAAAAATGCGATCATCACAAAAAATAGATACCCAATAGTTTTTTTAGTCATGTTCATTAACTTTAATCTCCTTTTTTATTCTTTAATTCATTTAGTCTTTTTTAGTTTCAAGACAGCACTCAATATAACACGGATTTTCTCAGTTTTTTCTCAATTTTTTTTGAATAGAAGAAGATAAATGATAATGCAAATATATCATAAAAAAAGATAAATATTACATCGTTATATAAATCAAAATAAACGAAATTTACCATATAAGAAAAGCCAAAGAAAAAATATATTTGTCGATCACAAAGAAAAATATCTCCCCTTAAAATGAATTCTTTCTCTAAAAGATACTATTAAATTTTTTTTCAAATGCAAGCTAGCAATACATAGTTCGATTGAACAATTGATCAATCAAACTTGTAAACCATTCCATTTTTTGAACTGGCTCTGCCACTTACATCACCATGTTTTTTATCTAAAATTTTTTTGTTTAAAAAAAGATAATTTTTTTTGGGGCTAACTATCTGAACAGCTTCCTTGCTAAACATTTAAGTATTCCAAAAATAGCTTCTTCCCCCTTTGTAAAGATCTTTATCAACTGCGAATTTATCTCATTAAAATAAAAATCCAGACACTCTCTATTAACTGTCTAAAACCCTACAGCTATCCTTTGTTAGTAAAAATGATCCTTGTTACAATGACGTTGTAACAGATCAACAATCAGGAGGGATATTTATGAAGTACGTAAGTGGAAACTATGAAGCATTTGCAAGAAGCAGAAAGCCAGAAGGCGTTGATGAAAAAAATGCCTATATCGTTGGCGCAGGCTTAGCCGGTTTAGCAGCAGCAGTCTTTTTGATCCGTGACGGACACATGAAAGGTGAACATATCCATATTTTTGAAGAATTATCCTTATCAGGCGGCTCTTTGGATGGAAAATTCATTCCCCATGATGGTTTTGTTACGCGCGGTGGTCGAGAAATGGAGAATCATTTTGAATGTTTATGGGACCTTTTTCGTTCCGTTCCTTCATTAGAAGTAGAAGATGCTTCTGTATTAGATGAATTTTACTGGCTAGACCATGACGACCCTAACTCTTCAAATTGTCGTATCATTTATAATCGCGGCGAGCGTGCAGCTGATGACGGTGAATTTACGTTATCTAAAAAAGCCCAAAAAGAATTAGTCGATTTATTTATGACATCAGAAGATAAACTAATCGGCAAACGAATCGAAGATGTCTTTACTGATGAATTCTTTGAATCCAATTTTTGGTTATACTGGTGTACGATGTTCGCTTTTGAAAAATGGCACTCTGCTATCGAAATGAGACGCTACGTGATGCGTTTTATCCATCATATCAAAGGTTTACCAGATTTCACCGCATTGAAATTTACACGCTACAATCAATTTGAATCTTTAGTCAAACCCTTGTTGAGCTTTTTAAAAGACAATGGCGTAGACTTCCAATATGAAACAAAAATCAATGATATCAAAGTCGATATCACAGAAAATAGTAAAGTTGCCAAAAGCATCTTACTAACAAGAGCTGGAAAAACCGAAGAAATTCATTTAACTGAAAATGATTTAGTTTTTGTCACAAATGGATCGATCACTGAAAGTTCGACAGAAGGAGATCACCATACTCCTGCACCGATTACACATGATTTAGGCGGTAGCTGGAATCTTTGGAAGAACTTAGCAAAACAATCACCAGAATTTGGTAATCCTGATGTTTTTTGTGAGAATTTACCAGAAGAAAGTTGGTTCGTTTCCGCTACTGTAACGTGGGAAAACTTTGATATCGAGCCTTATATTTCTAGATTAACTCATCGTAAAATAAGAACTGGAAAAATCGTGACTGGTGGAATTATCACTATTAAAGACTCCAACTGGTTGATGAGTTTTGCGATGCACCGCCAACCTCATTTTAAAGAACAAAATGAACAACAATCAATCACTTGGGTTTATGGTTTGTTATCCAATACTCCAGGTAATTACATTAAAAAACCAATCGAACAATGTTCAGGTTCAGAGATTGCTCAAGAATTGATGTATCACTTAGGCGTTCCTGAAGAAGACATCGCTAAATTTGCTCAAAATTCTTGTGTAGCGATTCCAGTTTATATGCCGTTTATCACTTCTTATTTCATGTTACGCGAACCTGGTGATCGTCCGTTAGTAATTCCTAATGGTTCGAAGAACTTAGCGTTTATTGGGAACTTTGCTGAAACGGAGCGAGATACAGTGTTCACTACTGAATACTCTGTTAGAACTGCAATGGAAGCTGTGTATCAATTACTGGATGTTGAACGTGGTGTTCCTGAAGTCTTTGCTTCTGCTTACGATTTGCGGACATTGGCGAATTCTGTTTACTATTTGTCAGATAAGAAAAAACTGACTGAGATGGAATTGCCTTTCGTTGAACGTAAGATTGTTGAGAAGTTTGTGGATAAAACGAAAGACACGTATATTGGCGATATTTTGAAAGATGCTGATTTGATTTAAATTAATCACAAACTGGCTACATGTCTCTTTTACAAATAAAGGGACATGTAGCCAGTTTTTATAATCAAAAATTGCCTTTGACTTCTAAAAATCATATTCCGCTTCTTTTTTCTGAATCATTGTTTGGTATGTATCCAACAATAAGAAAAAGTCATCCACAAATCGATCTAAGCGAAATTCAATATCAGGATTTTTGATTTCTTGGCGAATAATATCTTGATCCGTAATAAACACATAATTCGGCACTAAATTAGCTTTCATATAACTTAAAACCGGACGAATTTGTTGTTCAGGAATCAAAAAATGTTTTTCTGATCCAGCTGTGACGATCATACCTGCCACCTTATTTCGAAAAGCATTGACTGGCAACATATCAAACAAATTTTTCAACGTTCCAGGCATCGATGCTTGGAAAATGGGTGTTCCAATAATCAAGCCATCTGCTTCCATGATTTTTTTCAACGCCACCCCAACTTCACCTTCATGTTGAAGATATTCACGACCATCAGCGAATGGAAATTGTATCTCAGAAAAATCAATCACATCTACTTCTGCATCTCCTCGTACTTCTTTTATTTTATTGATTGTATAATTAACAGCTACTCTTGACTTACTACCAAAAGCTGAGCCGATGATTGCTACGATTTTCATAATGGTTCACCCTATTCTTTCGTATATTTTTTAACTTCTGGCATCACTTTCGTCGCAATCAATTCAATGTTTTTCTTCACAAGATCAAGCGGCACTCCACCAAAATCGATTTGCGCCATAAAACGTTGATGTCCATATAATTCATATTGATAAAGCATCTTCTCGATAATTTCATTAACGCCACCAACCATCAATGTATCTCTACTATCAGCTGATTGAGCAAAATGTTGTTTCGGATAAGTTCCACCACGAATCGCTGACCAACCAGCATTTAAAAATGGATACATTTCTTTACGTGCTTGACTGCCCGTTTCTGCAACATAAAACAAACTCGTCGTAGCAAGTGGGAATTCTTTCTCATCATAACCTGCTTCTGTTAAAGATAACCGATATGCATCCACAGCCCGTTTGAAAATAGGAGCCGGTCCTGCTAATGTTGTCAGCATCATTGGAATTCCATCTAATCCAGCCTTGATAGCACTCTCAGCTGGTCCGCCTACTGCTCGCCAGATAGGTAAATGACCACGAACTGGTTGCGGTAGGATTTCTGCGTTTTGTAGCGGCGCACGGAATGCGCCTTCCCAATTCATTCGTTCATTTGGTGCGGCTTCATTCAATAGTTTTAACAAGTGCATTTTTTCTTCGAATAATTCTTCATAATCTTTTAAATCAAACCCCAGCAGTTCATAAACACCGACACGAGAACCTCGACCTGCAACAATTTCAGCACGACCATTTGAAATCAAATCCAAGGTGGCGTACTCTTCATAAACTCGAACTGGATCATTGGTACTTAGAACTGTGACTGAGCTGGAAATTTTGATCTCTTTTGTTTGTGCTGCAATTGCAGATAGAATCACTTGGTTAGCTTGCCCGATAAAATGACTTTGATGACTTTCACCCACACCAAAAACATCAATTCCCGCTTCATCCGCAAATTTTGCTGCTTCGATAATGTCATTGATTCGTTGTTGCTCGCTGATTATGTTTCCTGTCATCGGATTTTTAACGTGATCTCCTAAAGAATATAACCCTATTTCCATCCCTTTTGATGAATCGATACCGAATTTTTCATTCATTTTTTTGTTCATTTTCCTGCACTTCCTTTTCTTTCTCTAAATATAGGATTAGTTCATCAATTTTTTACTAATTTTAGCTAGTTGAAGGACTTCCTGTTTCGTTAAATTGTCAAAAACAGACGCCTGTTGTTTACTTTGTTTAAGGAAGCAAGTATCTAACTGCTCTTGACCAATATCCGTCAACGAGATGTATTTTTCCTTCCATTCTTGTTGACGAGTAATCCAGCCATCTGCTTCAAATTGCTTGATCATCTGCGAAACACCTCCTTTGGAAAGAAGTAATTTCTCCCCAAGTTCCTTTTGTGTGATCGGCTGATTTTCCTGAATCCGATGAAGCATATCAAATTTTGAAACGTTTAAGTCATATTGTTTTAGAAATTCATTGGACTGAATATTACTCTTTTGAACAAACTGCAAAATAGACATCCAACAACTTAATTTTACTTTTTCTGAGAGTGATAACTTTTCCATTGATTGATCCTCCTTCTTAAGTTTAGAACTAAACTGATAAAGCTAGTATAATATACTTACTAAAAATAAGCAAACTATAAATCCTACATCTGCTAGTCAAATCTTCTCTTTGATTCTTTCTACTATTATTAGTATAATGATTATGTTTTTCAGATTGTAACCGAAAGTAATAGAGTGGAGATTATAGAATGACAACAAATTTTTGGGCAGAATTACCAAAGCCTTTTTTTATTTTAGCACCGATGGAAGATGTAACAGATGTGGTTTTTCGCCATGTCGTACAAAAAGCTGGTGCACCTGATGTTTTTTTCACAGAATTTACGAACTCAGATAGTTATTGTCATCCTGACGGGATCGAGAGTGTGCGGGGACGTTTAGTTTTTACTGAAGATGAACAGCCGATGGTCGCGCATATTTGGGGAGACAAACCAGAATTTTTCAGAGAAATGAGTATCGGCCTAGCTGAAATGGGCTTTAAAGGGATTGATTTGAATATGGGATGTCCCGTGCCTAATGTCGCAGGTCGTGGCAAAGGGAGCGGTTTGATTTTACGACCAGAAGTAGCTGCTGAATTGATCGAAGCTGCAAAAGCTGGTGGTTTACCCGTTAGTGTTAAAACACGGATTGGGTATGCAGAAATTGCGGAAATGGAAGACTGGATCACCCATTTATTGAAGCAAGATATTGCCAATTTATCTGTTCATTTACGGACGCGAAATGAAATGAGTAAAGTAGATGCTCATTGGGATCTAATTCCTCAAATCATGGACATTCGTAACCGTATTGCTCCGCAAACATTGATCACCATTAATGGCGATATTCCAGATCGTCAGGTTGGTTTGCAGCTTGCAGAAAAATATGGTGTAGATGGGATTATGATAGGACGAGGCATTTTTAAAAACCCTTATGCATTTGAAAAGGAACCGAAAAAGCACACGCCTCAAGAATTACTTGGATTATTAGAGATGCAACTTGATTTACAGGATGAGTATGCAAAAATGGTTCCACGCTCAATTGTTGGATTGCATCGCTTTTTTAAAATTTATGTTAAGGGATTTCCTGGTGCTAGCGACTTGCGGGTGAAATTGATGGGGACGAAATCTACAGATGAAGTTCGAACGATTTTAGGAGAGTTTTATACAGAAAAATCAACCGATTCTCCTGTTGATAACTTAGAAAACTAGCCTTTGTCACAATCTATAGCTAGAAAAATCGAGAAGGCGGAGACAAAAGCTCTTCGCTCCGGTCACATAACAGCTACCTTCTCACTACCATTTATCCAGATTACACGTGAGTGGGATAGGAATCGAAGAGTTCCATCCCACTCACCTTTTATTTTTAATATGTTTTAACTTCTAACAATAAGCAGAACAAGGGATCTAAGACTGACTCATTTCTTGATCTTTCGCAATAGTTGCATCTATGCCTTTAATTACCGTTGAAATAAACGCATTATTTTCTAATTCTACTAAACCAGCTACTGTTGTCCCTCCAGGTGAACAAACACGATCAATCAATGTCCATGGGTTTTCTTGACTTTCGATAATCATTTTAGCACTTCCTAAAACTGCTTGAGCAGCAATTTCTAACGCTCGATCTTTAGCCATTCCATTTTTTACTCCTGCTCTAGCAATAGAATCGATAAATAGATACGCATACGCTGGAGAACTTCCTGCCAATGCTGTAAAGTTTGAAAAATATTGCTCACTCAATTCCCAAGCTTGTCCCACAGCATTAAACATTTCAATAATCAACGCTACATCTGTTTGATCGGCATACTCATTACCACAAACTGCTGCTGCTCCTTCTCCCACAAGTGCATTGACATTAGGCATTACGCGAACAATACGAATTGCTTGATCCGTGTCAAACACTTCATATAGTACAGACAATGGTGTTCCAGCAGCAATAGATACAATCAATGGATCATTCTTTAAAATCACTTCTTTTGACGCTGCCAATACATCTTTGATCACGTTCGGTTTTACAGCTAAAACAAGTGTATCCACGGTTTCAACTAATGTTTTAGGATCAATAACTGCTTGTGTGCCATTTTTTTTAGCGAATTCTGCTACTTTATCTGTCAAAATATCGTAAAGATAAATATCTTCTGCTTTTACAAATCCTTTTTTGATTATTCCTTCTACGATTGCACACGCCATATTGCCTGCACCTAAAAATCCAATTTTCATTTCCGCTATCTCCTCTTCTTCCTTAACTTTCTAATGGTTTAGCTACCACTTTCTTTTGTTTCATGGGTTTGTTCATTAAAATAATGGATATACAAACTAAAAATAACCCAATAGCCAATGACATTGTAAACGATTCTCCTAATATAACCGCAAGCAAACTTCCTGATAAAGGCATGATAAACTTGTACACAGATAATTCACTCAAGTTAGCATATTGAGCACACCAATACCATAAGCTAAACGGTATAGCAGAGGCCGCTGCTAAAATAATTAACAAGACAACGCCTAGGACAGTCCAATGAATTGCTTCTATACGTCCTCCCATAGCATATCCAATCATAAATAAGAACATCGAACCAATGATCAAATTCCATCCAGTCAAAACAAACGAGTTCAAGGATGAGCCAATCTTTTTGGCTAACATTGTTGCTAAAGCAGCTAATAATCCGTATATTAGCATAAATCCTTCACCGGTCAGTGAAAAAGAGAACATCTCTTGAATACTTGTACCACTTGTTAATTGAGAAATAATTAATCCCGCAAAACCAATTAATAAAGCAATCCCTTTTGTGGATGTCAATTTATCGTTTTTATAAACAAAATGAGCAAGTATTACAGCAAAAAAGATTGTTGATTGTGCCAAGATAGTTGAATTGATTGTCGAAGTAATATTTACATTGGCAATATTAAAGAAAAAATAAGCAGCAGTTGTTGAAACCAATCCCATAATAGCTACTTCAGACCATTGTTTTTTATTGACTTTCAGTATATTTTGACCAATAATTGCAGCGAAAAGCAATGTCATTAAACCAGCAATAAAGAAACGAATACTAATTGTTGCCAGGACTTGACCGAGATACTCTTCTCCAAACGCTTCTTTACTAATACCCATTTCTGTATTCATGATCTTGATCAACTTAAACGGTGTTCCCCAAATAACATTTGTTAAAATTGCGGCAACTGTTATGACTGTTGCACTTGGTGCTATTTTTTTTGACAAATTATCCATGTTTTCCTCCATTTGTACATAAGTGTTTTTTACTAACATTAGAAACACGGCCGTTTGCATTGTTATCTTTTTCACAATGTGATAAAATACAATACTACTTGCAAGTTACCACCCATTATAATCACTTTAGAAAAAAATGAAAATAGGTAAACCAAAGAACAAAGTAGCTTATTCAAAGATTAGGAGAATGGAAATGTATCGCTTCACACACCAACAACATGAACATTTTTATCGTTATTTGGAAACCTTGGACTGCTATATTACATCTGAAACAGGTATGATTGAGGAACTCCAAGCTTTTGAACATGATGATAAACGACAAATCGCATCATTGGTCTGTCAGAACACAAAAGGAACACTAAAATTTTCTGCTCCCTACCTTAGGATTCTCTATATTTTGGAAGGAGAAGTAAAGCTGCTTTTAGATGGCAAAGAATTATATCATTGTGCGGGAACACTCATACTTTCGAATCAATACACTACTATTGATTACGAGGAGCTTTCTTTAGAGACGAAAATCGTAAGCTTTTATTTTAAATCGGACTATTTTTCTGATTCGCTACTTAATCAACTTTCTGAAGAAACATCGTTATATCGTTTCTTCGTTGAATCTTTAAAAAAGCAAGATGAAAAAATTGGTCGCTATTACGTTTTTGCATTTGATACTATAGATGATATTCATTTCTATTGCCTTTTACTCCTAAAACAAATTGTCAAAATGCGCTATTTTAATAATAAAGTAACAAAATCAGCCTTTTTATTATTAATTGTTGAAATCAGCCAGCTAGCAGAC
This sequence comes from Candidatus Enterococcus ikei, assembly GCF_017316105.1. Taxonomy (NCBI): domain Bacteria; kingdom Bacillati; phylum Bacillota; class Bacilli; order Lactobacillales; family Enterococcaceae; genus Enterococcus; species Candidatus Enterococcus ikei. The sequence continues at coordinate 71,214 of NZ_JAFLWD010000017.1, read as the reverse complement.
AAAGCATTATGCATAAAAGATTCCTTCATATCAAGTGAATTACTAATTTTTGAAGTTTTAGGTTATATGGAAAATCATCTACAAACAGTGACATTGGAAAATGTAGCGAAAAAGTTTCATTTTCATCCAAATTATTTGTCTAGTTTAATCAAACAAAATACACAGCAAACCTTTACCGAATGCTTGATTGCCTTACGTTTAAATTACGCTAAACAATATTTAACTCAAACCGATTTAACGATTCAAGAAATTATTGAAAATCTTGGATATAGCGACAAAGCATTTTTCTTTAAAGTCTTCAAAAAAGAAACGGGCTATACGCCTGGTGCTTACCGTCGTGCAAAAAAATTCTAAGCTTGAATAGCCAAACATCTCAAACTAAAAAAAGTGATTGGGCCAGAACTCTTCGAGTTACAGCACAATCACATGAAATCCGTATGAATCTTAGAAATAGAAGTCACTACTACAAACACTAGGCTCCTTGGTCATTTAAAATACTTTTTAAACACACTACTTCTTCCAGAAATGATCTGTTAAAACCTAAGTATTATTCCTTTTCCATGTTACCAAAATTTACTCAAAGTAAACAAAAAAGTCACTTCATTACCTTCGGATACACATCTGATCTTTCCAGAATGCTTTTCAATTATCTTTTTCACAAGCGCTAATCCTAGACCGCTTCCTTTTACCTGTCTATCCAACTCTTCGACTCTATAAAATGGCTCAAAGATTTTTTTCTTATCTTCTTGTTTTATCCCTATCCCATAATTTTTAACGCTAAACTGGATAAATGTATCCATATCTTTCACATCTATTTCTACAACTGAATTACTTGATCCATATTTTATAGCATTATCAATTAAATTTTTAAAAACAAGCGCCATTAATACTCTATTTCCATTAAAAACGTAGCTATGATTACTTATATTCCTTATAACCATCTGTTTTTCTTGCGCCTTATCGGATAATTCACTACTCACTTCCATGATTAAGGCATTTGAGTCAATGTTTTCCTCTATCTCTATCTCATTTTCATTAGATATCAACAGCAATTGTGTCAAAATCCCTTCCAGTTTACTACAACTAAAAAGTATCGTCTCAATTATTTTTTGATCTTCTTTACTATAATTTGTATGTTGCATTTGAAGCAGCTGAGCATACGTAGTAATAACGGTCAAAGGCGTTCTCAATTCATGAGCAGCATTATCTAGAAATAATTTTTGGCGTACGAAAGAATCCTTGAGCCGGATATTCATTTCATTAAAACTAGTAGCTAGTTTTTGGATCTCTACAGGTTGGGAATCTTCTACTAACAACTCTTTTCCTAAAATCGAACTATCTAGTTTATTCATCGCTTTTTGCAAATTTACTAACGATTTTAAACTTCTTTCTACTAGAAGATACGTAGCTACTATTCCTACCACACCTAGTATAATTAAAAAGATAATCGTCCGCATATAAAACTTTCTTTGTGCCACTGCAACTTGCTTGTTAAGCCCTTCAGGTTTAAGTACGATACGTGCACTATCTTCTGCGTTTGATAAATCAGAGTGACTAGTTGCGGAGCCCGCACCTAATTGTTCTACTGAAAACAATACAACTGCACTATTTAAGGAAAAATAAACCATCAATGCCAACATGCTCATCAATACTATACTTACCAATAATGTAATTCGCTTTTGTAAACTCATGCTGTCTCCTTTGTTATTTATTCGATAACTTATAACCCACTCCATGAATCGTTTGAATCAGCTTCGCTGTCTCATTATCTTTCTCAGCTATTTTTTTTCTTAACGAGTAGATGTGATACTTAAAAGTAGTAGAGAATAAATCGACATCTCGATTCCAAACATGTTCAATTATTTTTTCTGCAGAAAATACTTCTTCTGGACTTTTCATGAGATATTCCAGAATGCCAAACTCTTTTCTAGTTAAGTTGATTGGCATCTTATTAACTTCAGCGGTTCTTTTTAAAGTATCTAAACTCAAAGATTCATACACGAGTTCACTTTTCTCTAATGAGATTTTTTGTCTTAGCAAGTTTCGAATTCTGGCTTCTAGTTCTGAAAAATCAAAAGGCTTTGTTAAATAATCATTTGCCCCCATATCCAGACCTTTAATCTTGTCATCAACAAAACTTTTTGCTGACAGTATCAACACTCGTAACTCTAAATTATATTTCCGAATATTTTCTAGTACCTCCCAACCATTTAGGTAAGGTAAAGATAAATCTAAGATAACCAAATCGTAGTCTGTTTCTTCTAACATATCTAACGCTTCGTATCCGTCTTTAGCATGGTCTACAGCGTATCCCTTTCGCGTTAGTCCTAAACATATTCCTATACCCAAATCGGGGTCATCTTCTACAACTAATAAACGCATATCATTTCTCCTAACTATGTATTAAAAAAATGGAAACGAACTCTACGATTTATCCGTAATGTTCTAAAGAAGCGGCAGGATAAAAGCAACTCCTTGAAAAACCAAGTGAACTTCACAAAAATTCGAACGATCCTTTTAGTAAATGCTCCTTCATTTCTCTAAGATAAGTAGTTTCATCCCACCTCTTATTTAACGCGAATTCTTTTTTACTTTATTCCATGTTTACGAGCGTTCGTTCTTTTAATAGCAAAGCTACGTCAGCTTGTTTGGCTATTCCCAAATCATGCGTCACCATGATAACACATTTTTTTTCAACAAGAGCAATCTCTTTCAGCATGTCAATAATCCCTTGAGAAGTTTTTTGATCCAAATTCCCGGTTGGTTCATCGGCGAAAATAATTGGAGACTCTGCAGCCAATGCTCTTGCTACAGCAACTCGCTGTTGTTGTCCACCGCTTAATCTTAACACATTTTTATAAATCATCGTTTCATCTAATCCTACATCATTTAAACTTTTTTCAATATATTTTTTCAAGTCTTTCTCTTTATATTTTTTTATATTCAAAGCAGCTTTTACATTCTGATAAGCAGTCATATATGGAATAAGATTATATGCTTGAAAAATAATTGACGTGCACTCCTTACGGTATTTTGTAATTCCCATACGATATATATCTGTCTCTCCATAAGAGATCGATCCTTCAATAGGACTCGTCAAGCCTGAAGCAATAGATAATAAGGTTGTCTTTCCTGCTCCTGATGGTCCCATAATCGTATATAACTTTCCTGCTTCAAATGTATAGTTAAGGTCTTCTAAAATAGTGTAATTTTGTGTATTTTCTTTATATGAATACGTAATGTCTTTTAGCGTTAATGTCAATATTGCTTCCTCCTTGTACTTTTGAACTGAGCTAACGTTGATATCAAATCGACTATTCTTTCTGTGCAAATAAATCTCTAGGATCCGTTCTAGCAATGATGATACTTGGTATGAGAGTCGTTATTAAAACGAGCAATAATCCCAAACCAGAAGATCGAACTACTATATCCTGATCTAGCTTCAATTCGATTTTATCTACTGGAACAACCTCTGTTTCATCTTCTTCTATAGCACCATTTTCATCATCAGATGTTTTTACATTTTCAGTAGAATCGATCTGTTTCGCTAAAATAGAATTAGAAATCGATTCTCCAGTAACATTAATAATCGTAAATGCTAATCCAAATGCAACCACTGCAATCAAGAACATTTCAGTCATTAATTGGAAAGATATTTTTGCTTTTTCTTCCCCTAAAGAAAGTAATATCCCAATCTCACTTTTTCTTTCACGAACAGATAATAAAATCAACAACGTCAGAATGATGCCGCCAGCTAATAAAATAACTTTTATCATAATAGAACTAAACGCAGACATCTTCTCGATTGGTCCTATCATTTGTTCGTATTGTTCAGTATGTGCATCTAGCTTAAAATATTTTTCATTTTCAGATAACAGTTTCTCAGCTTTTTTAGTAAAACTCTCTACCTGTAGTGGATCTTTTAAATTAAATGAAACTTCATCAATTCCTGCTTGATCACTTATTTTTGAAAAAGAATCAAACGCTAAAAAAAGTTGATTTTCAGGCTGGCTAAGAACAAAAGCTTGATCATAACCCGTTGCAATTTTTTCGGTTTTATAAATGCCTACTATTTTAAATGTGCGTTCTTGTCCTTTATTTTCTAGTGATGAGCCTTTAAGTTTAAAGATACTTCCCACCTTTAAATGATTATTTTTAGCAAAGGTCTCCTCAACAACTGCAGCATCCTTGGGTGATTTTTCCGTGATCCCTTCACCTTCTATGAGCTTTGCATCATGATTTTTAAAATCTTTTGTTCCTTTGCTATTGTTTGTCCCTACCAAAGCAAATTTTGGTTCTTTGCTTTTATCTGCTTGACCTAAACCCAACATTCCTCCAAAATCTTGCTCTTTTTGCGGTTCTACATAGTTCAATCCACTTTCTAAGGCAGTCGCTTCACCTTCTATTTGGACATTCTTAACTTCTGGTAATTGTTTGATTTTATCAACGGTCTCTGGTGATATGCGAGAAAATGTTTGAATCCCTTGTACTAGCGCCTTACTCATTTTTTTATTGTCACGTTTCAATTTCACTTCCGTTCCAATTCGTTTTCTCGCATCGATTTTCCCTTTCTCAGCAGATTTTTGAATAGCAAATCCTGATAGAATCAACGAAAACACGATCAAGAATAGACCAAGAAATAGTATCGTTCTTCCTTTCCTTTGCCAAATGCTAATTAATGCTCTTGAAAAAAAACTCATAAATATTCCTCCTAGGTTTAAAAGCTACACAGGCCTCATAAACTCCCATTAAAAATTAGAAATGTGACCCTTTTCGTCACAAGCAAATTCCATTCCTTTTAGAAAGTTTAGCCTGAGCAGTTAGAAAATAAAAATGCGTACAACACGCAATAACACAAGGATACTATATTGGTGGTTAGATTTTTGTTAGATTTTATGTAAAAGAATAACAGTTGGGATTCGTTAAGATAGTCTAAACTAAAAAAGGTGTCTCACCCATTAAATTGTGAGACGCTTTGAAGGAAAGACTCCTATGGAACGAAAAATAAAAATTCGTTTGAAACAACTAGTTGATGATAGAGGAATATCTTTAAGAGAACTTGCTCGTTTATCAGATATCGAGCCTTCAATTGTTAATAAGTTGGCTAATAATAAAAGAGAGAAAATTTATTTACCTCATATTGAGAGGATAGCGGATGCTTTGGATATTGATGATATCTCTGAAATAATTTGGTTGAAATGAATAAGAAAAGCAGTATAAATACCAATACAGGTACTTACACTGCTTTTTCTCAATCATTCTAAAACTCAATTTATCTATTAGCGGCTTGAATCTGTATAATAACCAAGATATAAGTTAACATATTCGCTTCCATTTTTAGGAAATACATGATAAAACGGTGTTGCGACATTTAAATTATTTTCTTCTAAAGTTGCTAATAATTCCGCATAAGCTTGTTCTGTCTTAATATCAAAATCTCCAACAATTATTGTTTTTACTAATTTATTGATTTCAAAATATGAAGAAAATTGATACCCCTTGATCTCAAAGGTATCTTCAATAATTGGAAAAAACATTTCTATATCTATCATTTCATCTGTTGGAACATTATTAATACTATAAAAATATGGTCCTTTCAAGCTATAACCTTCAGCAGTAATACCTGAGACAAAATCCTGATAATGCTTTTCCATTTCAGAATAATAAAATTTGGTCCGCTTACTTACAACATTTTGAAAGCCGATTTTTTCTACTGTAAAAACTTTTGGTAACAACCTCATAGTTTGTCTACCTCACAATATAGATCAATAACAACATCGCCATCTAGATCAAGCAGAACATGATAAATTGTTAATAAAATACCTTCATCCTCTTCAATCTTTTCCTTGAGTTTATCGTAAGGTATGGCTTCTTCTTGGTCATAATGACGATAAAAATAATTTGTAGTAAAATCTAAATGCTCTTTATAAAAGAACTGTGACTTATTTTCACCAATAATATTTATTTTATTACCAACAGCCGAAAAAATGGTTATCTCGTTTCCTTTATCAAACGGATTATATTCAAAGATAACAGGTACATCTGAATAATATCCATTTTGGATTAATAATTCTTTGAACTGTTTACCCATTTTGGCAACCTGATCAAATATATCCTCATCAGAATCAATTATTGCATTGAATCCAATAACATTATTTAAGCTAAGTTGTTTTGTCTTTAGCTTCATTTTTCATTCCTCCGTTTTTTATTCTTTACTTTTTTTATCATCCACTGTATAAAAATTACCACAAATCCAACTAAAATTATACTTACAATAACTCCGAATATATTCTTTGTTGTTCTAGATAGATTATATTTCTCATCTATTTGCACCATAAACATTATTATAAAAAAAACCTATTAAAACATATGTTGATTTTTTTTTAAGTATTGAAAGCAACCTTTTTTTGAAGGACAAGGACTTCTGTTCTCTATTTTCTTCCCAGTAATCCTTATCCACAATTTTCAAATGAATTAGGTATCCAATCTCTACAAGCAGTCTTGGAAAAACTAGTACAAAAATCAAGCCAAGTATGAGTCCTAAAACAAATAAAGAATTCGTAAAGATTATTCCAACCACGCTAACTACTCCAAAAATAATCCAAATCGAATTAGAGCTAAATACTTTTGAAAAAGCAACATAATTAGCAACAGCTCTTTGTTCAGAAAAACCTTTACTTATTTCCTTTTTGATCCAAAAAATAGTATAACAAGTAGTGAATAGGACAACTACTCCAATTATAATCAAATACATAGTTGAATAGGTTGCATTAAAATCAGCAATGTTTGATTTATAGCCAGTCGATTTTCCATTACTAATCATAAACGAAAGTGCTACCAAAATAACTAATTCAGCGAATAAAGTGAAAAATAGTAATATAGAAGTCACTATCTGATGCTTGTATATACTTTTTTGAGGAACTAGAAAAAGTGATAAGTTCAGTAAAATAGCATAAACTACATAAAATTTCAACGTTCCATATAATAGCGTACTTATTATGTTGTGATACCAGGAATGAATTTCCACTCCTGGTATTAATCCTATAATTGATAGAACGAGTAAACATATTGATTGGATACGCAACATTCCCACTGAACCTCTGGTATTCGCTAAAGAAATAAAGTACTTTTTATTTAATGATTCTGGACTGTTTTTATTTTCTATCGCGCTTATCCCTCACCTTTTTTATAATCCACATTATGAAAGCTACCACAAAAAAGAGTAGGATCGCCATGAGAACATATGAAAATGTAATCTGCAGGCCTTTAGGCACCTTATATCTGTCTTCTATTTCTACCATAGCAACAATCAGTAGAACACTTACAATCACATATGTGGATGTCTTTTTTAAACGCTTTTTTAGAGTCTCTTTCCATGGTTTTTCAGGCTCATCAATATAATTGACCCAATATTCTTTGTCTTTATTTAATAGAACTGCAGAGTAAGCAAGCTCTATTGTTAATCTAGAAAAAACAGCGCCTAAAAATATACCAAAGACCAAGCCAAAGACTCTCGCTAAATTCCCTGTTAAAAAGGCTCCTATCATTGAAAAACCAAATATTATCCATAGTGATTTTGACTCGTAAACCTTAGACCGTGCAAAATAGTTAGCATTTGTACGTTTCTCTGAAAACCCAATTTTTAATTGTTTTTTTAACCAATAAAAATTATAAAAGAGAGCACCTAAATATGTTAGTCCGAATAGTAACAGAACAATAATTGATAATTTAGATTCATATCTAAATTCATTTCCATTAGTCCCCTGCGTCATAGTGTATCCTAGGAACATTAGCACAATTGTAAGCATGACCGAAAAAATTGTAAGCCATATAGCTGCAAAGTCCTGATGTAGAATCAAAATTTTTTTTGTTACTCTAAAACTAACCATGCAAAGCGTTAATATCATGAAAATGACTATGCTTAAAATTATAATATTCATTATACTTTTCATTGGACTTATTCGATAACTCCATACAGCTATATTCCAAGTTATAATCAAACAAAGAAGAGCAATGACTAAGCCCGCCCAAGATATGTATAACGAGCTAATACTTCCCCTAGTAGCTACAAATGATTTGAAATATTCTTTATTCATTTCCTTTGGAGACTTATTTTTATTATTTACCGTCATACAATTAACCTCCAAACCCCCAATTAAGACCACTAAACATATCTCCGAGCCCTTTGGTAACTTTTTTAACCCCATCCTTAACATGGTCTACAGTACTCTTTGGTGGATCACCATATTTCCAGTTATTTAGCCGTTCGTTAATAAACACACCTGTCGCTGCACCGACTACAGTACCAAGTGGAGGCAAGAAAAATGAACCAATAGCTGCGCCTGCTGCAGTAGCACCTGCACCCGATCCAAAATCAATTGCAGTATCTGTCGCAAAATTAACCGTTTCACCAATACTAAGTCCATCAGATAAATCTATATTGTCTGAAAAATTATTTCCTACGGTTACAACTGTTCCCAGAATTCCTAGACCTTTTCCAAACTTACCAACTTTAGATGCATCTCCCCATCCTTTAAAATCATTGGCAGGATTAAATGCCTCCTTGAATCCATTCCAACCAGCTGCTTTTAGTTCAGCATAATTAATTCCACCATCGGGAAGTCTAGAATAATGAAACTCTGACAAATCTATTCCTGACTTATTTTTGAGGTCTTTCCCCCATTTGTAAGTAAACCCACCATTTTGTGTTGGCTTGAAAAGGAATCTATCCCCCATTTCAGACGCCCTAGTGCATCTTGTGAGATCGCTACTCCATTTAAAAATGTCCGTCCATTTCTAAAGCTTATACCAGCTTCTGCAAGCTCATGTCCATCTTTTAAATAATCTAAGAAATCTGGCCCAAATTTTTTAAGATTCTCGATTAGCCAGTTTTCTGCCTCTTTTGGTGTCATATTTTTTGGCATATTTGCTACAGCATAGGATGGCGAGTTTTTCATTGCTGATGCATCTTTTTTACTTGTAAACCAACTTTTATCCGTTCCTTTTGGCAATGAATAAGAACCGTCACTATTAACGGTCGTTCCACTCAGCACAAGCACACCTTGCATCGCAATACTTAACTCATTTAAGCTATTGCTAAAAAGTCCATTCGTCTGACTAGAAAAATCATGTAACTTCTTAATTTTTTTCTGTACCTTATCAATATCATCCTGCATGCTATTTGCCATGCGGTTCAATCGATTTTGCGCATGCTTTAACATATCTTTCAATCCTGGCACTGGATTCCCTGCCGCTAAATTTCCAGCTGCATTTGCTGAAGCAGTTAAAGAAGCTTTAGATGCTTTCAAAAGTTGCATCTGCATGTTCAACTTATCTTCATCTAGAAAACCTTCACTTGAGATTGCTGCATTCGCTCCTGTATATTTTACTAAATCATTTTGTATACCGTCCATTGATGTGGTAACACGACGTATCGTTGGAAGAGTCTCTGCTTGAATAGACTAATCCCATGTTAGTTCATTCCTTTCTTTCTGGATTTCTGAGCGTTCTTCGTTTAGCTGTTTAAAATAAATCAAACAAAGATGCTAAATTATGTGTTCTTAGCATCTTTGTTTTTGATACATATTTTTAAAATCCATAACTTTCATCATTTGAATTGTTATTATCTACAATTCCTCTTTTAATATTCCCAGTATTCTTAGTTACCCATTTTTCATACAAAGTAACAAAACGTTGCTCGTCTTCATCTTTAAAACCTTCAAAAACAACTTCATCAATATCCTCTTTATTAAAATAAAAAACTTGGTCTGGATCTAAACCTGCTGGATATAACGCACCTGTATAGTCAAAAAATACTTTTTCACTATCTTGTTCAACTAACGGTCCTCTATTTAAAATCATAATTTTTTGATTTCCTTCTGCTAAATAAACAATACTTCCTATCGGTAATGTTGGTAACATAATTACTTTTCCTCGCTTTTTATAATTTGATATTTCTCCCTATTTTCTATGGGATTGAAACTGATAAATGATGAAAATAGCAATGAGTATAGTGGGATAACGCCTAAAAACAAAAGTTGTACATAATTTGAAGATTGCGGTCGGCCTATACCAAGTGCCACAAAAAATGGAACAACAAAAAATACTGAAATAATCCACCTTATTGAATTAGGCAGTCGATCCACCCAACCAAGATACCATTTTCTATCTTTTTTTTCTTTTTTTACCTGCTTTAGTATGAATGATTCAGCTTCATTCAAAGGTAATGTTGATTGCTTAGTAAAAATTAAAAACAACACTCCTATAAGATAACCCATTATAATTAAAAATAGAACTAACTTCCAATGCTGAAAAATTTGAGGATTATATGTTAAATCCATGAAATTAATAAATTGGGGGAATAACATACCATTTAATAAAACCAATATAAATATAATGGATACCCAAGCAATTTTTGTTTGTATATTATATTGAATTCGATGAAAAAAACTTTTTTTTATTTTAATATCCTCTTTGATATCTGTAACATCATATATTTTCCATTGACTTATTGTTTCTTTAAATAAACCTGGAAAATAATTTTTTATATTTCTTGGGTTAGAGTAATCAATTACATAATATTTTTCATGAACTTTAATCAAATAATATCTAATATCAATTCTTTGAGCCGTTTCAATAAGAAATTTGTCATAAGTTTGTGCTACCATCCAAATGCTCCTTTAAGTGAGCCCAGTGGATTTCCCATTGCCCTTCCTAGTTTCCCCACACCTTCTTTAATCTTGTTTCCAGCACTATTCAATGCATCTCCCGTACCATCAACTAAATTTTTAAACGGTTTAAAATTATTATAAGCCGCTTTTACACCAACTGATACAACGGCTCCAGCCACTACAGCAGCACCTATACCCACTAGTGCTGGTCCGCCCACTACTGCTCCAACTACTGCTCCGGCAGCTACTCCAACTCCGGTAGCTACTGCACTATATGTTATTGCTCGTCCAACATTATGATGCTCATTATTAAATTCTCTAAATTCTTCATAAGCACCCAAAGCTATCAAACCTCTACCGCCCCATTTTGCAACATTACCTATTGCTTTACTGGCTGGATTTGATACACTTTTTAACTTCGATGTTACCCATTTCCTTGGTCCGAATTCATCTTTTACAAAAGTACCTAGCGTAGATCTAGGCTGCAATTTAGCAGCCAAAGATCTACCAATATTTTTACCTTCTTTAATTACTTTTCCCTTAACTGCATCCAGAGCGCCACCAAGACTTTCTTTAGAAATTTCTTTGACATTAAACGTACTATCTAAAAAATCCTTTCCAGCATCTTTTCCAGTATAGTTTTTTGAAAACCAACTTTTATCCGTTCCTTTTGGCAATGAATAAGAACCGTCACTATTAACAACTGTTCCACTCAATACAAGCACACCTTGCATCGCAATACTTAACTCATTTAAGCTATTGCTAAAAAGTCCATTCGTCTGACTCGAAAAATCGTGTAACTTCTTAATTTTTTTCTGTACCTTATCAATATCATCTTGCATACTATTTGCCATACGATTCAACCGATTTTGCGCATGCTTTAACATATCTTTCAATCCTGGCACTGGATTTCCTGCCGCTAGATTTCCAACTGCATTTGCTGAAGCAGTTAAAGAAGCTTTAGATGCTTTCAAAAGTTGCATCTGCATGTTCAACTTATCTTCATCTAGAAAACCTTCACTTGAAATCGCTGCATTCGCTCCTGTATATTTTACTAAATCATTTTGTATACCGTCCATTGATGTGGTAACACGACTTATCGTTGGAAGGATTAGTTCTGAAAATAATCCTTTTCCTGCATTATATGCCGCACCTGACAAGGTACGTCCATCCACGGCTGCGGTTAAGCGCTGACTTCCTGATCGTAAGTCACTCACGGTGCTTTTCGCCGTCGATAAATTACTAGACATAGCACTCATCAATTTTGAAGAGTCTCCGCTTGAATAGACTAATCCCATGTTAATTCATTCCTTTCTTTCTGGATTTTTGATATCAGTAGTTCTATAGTTTAAATAAAGAAGCTAAAACATATGGCGTTAGCTTCTTTATTTAAGAGAATATAGTTATTTAGGCTTATATTTTTTAGAATCCAATTGACTCATTTGGATTGCCTATTTCTTTATCTTGTGCATCTAATCCATCTTTCCATTCTGCATAAACTTCCATAAATCTTTCTTCTTCTTCATCTGAATACCCTTCAAATACCACTTTATCTATATTTTCATGATTAAAGAAAATTGTCGTTTCTGGATTCAGTCCCGTTGGATACAATACTGACATATAATCTGCAAAAGTATCTTTTCCTGTAGTCTGGTCTGTATAAATTGCTCCACGACCTACAATCAACAGTTTTTGAAGTCCCTCTTCAAGTAAAACAACACTTCCTAAGGGTAATAATTTTTTTGTTTCAGTCATTTGTTTTCTCCTCTTTCTCTGTTCCTTTGATATGTTTGTTAAAATATTTCTCTCCATACCATTCTAATTGGGTCTTCCCTTCCCATTTTCTGTATTCTTCTGGATACTTATTTTTATAATATCCATACAATAAATATGGCAGAAATAAATACGCTTCTGCGAAGATAAAAGCAATATCAACTATAAGCCACATCGCAATAACCCCTACTAGACCTACAATATCTGTACGTACACCTGTTGTATTGGGAAAAATGAATTTCCATAGAATTACTATAATGACTACGATCCATCCATACTTGAATAAAAAATTAATTATCTTTTGAATAAAATCATCAATTTTGTCTAGTTTTAACTTCTCACCAAATAAATTATTTTCTAGAGACCTAGCCTTACTTCTAAAAATAATATAACCAGTCAGAGCTAAGAAACAAAAAATCGCTACGGCTCCAAAAAAAGTTAATGTCGTTAAAAAGAAAGTTAAAAAAAACAAATTTGCCTCCAGTATTAGCCAAATCATATAATTATTGATGGTAAGCATTCTCCGATATATACTTATTCTATAATAATTATTCCTCTTCAGTAACAACCAAATTACTAACCAAATAATAAGTAGTCCTATGGGTACCCACAGAGGTAAAAAATTAATATCGGGTTGAGGTAAAGTACTTTCACCCAGTTTACCATCTATTCCTATCTGAACAATCATAGAAATAAAAAAATTAAAGCTAAACATAATTATCGCAATTATTGTGATACCAATTTTATTCTTGCCATTATAAATACCTCGATTACTAGTATCTTTTTCCATAAAAGATATTAGGGAATCATCTGAGAGATTAAGGCTCTCTTCAAAACTTGCATTCATTAATTTAAATTTACTCACCTTTACCACCCAAACTTAATCTCTGGAAAAAAATAAATATTTTGTCTCTAACTATTTACTTTCTCCTCTTTCGCGGTTCCTTTAATATGTTTATTGAAGTATTTCTCTCCATACCATTCTAATTGGGTCTTTCCTTCCCAATCTCTGTATTCTTCTGGGTATTTATATCTATAGTATCCATACAATAAATATGGAATAAATAAATATGCTTCTAGAACAATAAATCCAATATCAAATACAACCCACATAGTTACAATACCAACAAATCCTACTAAATCAGTTCGAATACCGTTGATATTTGGAAAAATGAACTTCCACAAAATTACTAAAATTACAACAATCCATCCATACTTAAATAAGAACTTAAACATTTTTTGAATGATGTTATCAATCTTATCTGATTTTAATTCTATATTAAACAATTGTTTTTCTAATGACTTCGATTTACTTCTAAAAATAATGTAACCAATCAATCCTAAGAAACAAGCTAATGCTATAACACCATAAAAAGTTAAGGAACTTAGAAGGAGGGTTAAAAAAAATAAATTTACTTCTATCACTAACCAAAATACATAGTTAACCGTATTAATATAACCAAAGAAGAACTTAGTACTTTTGTTCCTCTTCACAAGAGTCATTGTCCAAATACTTATGAATACAATCAAAAATCCCCAAAAAATATATGTTGGTAGTAAGTTTACTTTAGGAACTGAAACAGGGCTACTAGGGTCTGGATGTTCAATAAAGTATTTGACTAACATACACATACCGTAAAGCAACGCAATAAACAAAATCGCAAGGAACTTTAATAAAATAGGTTTTTCTTTCACTCCAGGTTTCTCGACGTCCTCTACCATATATTTTACTAAATTATCATCTTGTAGATTTAAACTCTCTTCAAAACTCGCATTCATTAGTTTAAAGTTCACTTCTACCACCCAAACTTAATCTCTGGAAATTTAACAGAAGATAGTGCCTTTCCTATTGATTTACCTGCATTTTGTACATCTTTATAAACATTCTTAACGGTCTCTACTCCTTGACTAACTCCTTTTCCAATATTATTAGAAATATCTTTGACTTTTCCTGTTGTTTTATCATATAAATTGTATGCTCCATCTTTAAGATTATCATAGGCATTTGGCCAGAAGAATTGAATTCCAACATTAACTAACCCAACTGCACCTCCTACAGCAGCTCCAACTACATTACCTACTCCAGGAACTGCCGTACCCCAAGTAGCTCCTAATGTCATTCCTTCAAGGGGCCCAATACTCTTCATTGTATCTATTCCCCCACTGATAACTCCTTTTCCAATACTTCCTGTCTTTCCATATGCGTCTACTCCACTTGATACAAAAGTAATTCCTAGTTGTGCATAGGTCGCGACTCTAGCAGCTGTTCCTAACCCTTTTGCTACACCCCACTGTTTTGCACCTTGAACAAATTGGGAATTTTTGAGACTCTCGCCCACCCAGGTTTTGATTGGATTCGTAATTTTACCAAAGTATTCGTAAGCTTTTCCTAATGTATCTACTTTAGGAATCCATTTTCCTTGTACTACAGCCTTCCCAAAGGCTTCATACTTAGCTAGTCCATTAATTAGTTTAGTTTGCCACCCAGAAGGAAGTTTATTCGCTAACATCCAAAATTCATCATTTGCAAGCAGTTTTTTTACTACAGAAGCTGGATAAAGTTTTAACAACATTTCAAAACGTTTAATATTATCTGTTTTGCCTCCTTTTACCGGTTTTAGTAAAGCTTCTGTTTGCTTATACAATTCCAGAAAAGCATTAGTAGACGATTGTCCAAGAATCTTGTTTGAATTTGGATGCATTTTTGAAAACCAACTTTTATCCGTTCCTTTTGGCAATGAATAAGAACCGTCACTATTAACGGTCGTTCCACTCAATACAAGCACACCTTGCATCGCAATACTTAACTCATTTAAGCTATTACTAAAAAGTCCATTCGTCTGACTAGAAAAATCGTGTAACTTCTTAATTTTTTTCTGTACCTTATCAATATCATCTTGCATACTATTTGCCATACGATTCAACCGATTTTGCGCATGCTTTAACATATCTTTCAATCCTGGTACTGGATTTCCTGCCGCTAGATTTCCTGCTGCATTTGCTGAAGCAGTTAAAGAAGCTTTAGATGCTTTCAAAAGTTGCATCTGCATGTTCAACTTATCTTCATCTAGAAAACCTTCACTTGAAATCGCTGCATTCGCTCCTGTATATTTTACTAAATCATTTTGTATACCGTCCATTGATGTGGTAACACGACTTATCGTCGGAAGGATTAGTTCTGAAAATAATCCTTTTCCCGCATTATATGCCGCACCTGACAAGGTACGTCCATCCACGGCTGCGGTTAAGCGTTGGCTTCCTGATCGTAAATCACTCACGGTACTTTTTGCCGTCGATAAATTACTAGACATGGCACTCATCAATTTTGAAGAGTCTCCGCTTGAATAGACTAATCCCATGTTAATTCATTCCTTTCTTTCTGGATTTCTGTGCGTTCTTCGTTTAGCTCTTCAACTGATTTTGTATACATTTCTGCTAATTCTTGCTTTTGTTCCTTAAAAAATTGTCCAAAATGCTTCTTTTTCCCATGAAGTTCTTCTTGCTCCCATCGAGCAGAAGAACTCCCTTCTTTTATTAATTCATCATTTAATTCTTGTAGTTGTCGGAAATTTCGAGTTAGTTCCGTTTCTAATGACTCAAATACTTCTTGAATCTGTCGTTTTTCACTATTCAAATCGTCAATTTGACGTTCTTTCTCAACAATTTTTTGCGTATACTCCGATCTTAACTTCTCATTTTTATCTTGTGCCATACGTTTTCCTCCCTACTTAAATCTCGTTTGACTATCACGAGAAGCAATAACTGCCGCAAGTTTAGGGAATTTATTGGCTTGTTCGTTTACACAACTAACTAATTTCGATAAATCGGATAAAATCTGATTACTTACTTTAGCTCCCTGTTTCATACTAGAAATGTTACTTCTTCCTAAAGAACAGGTCTTTCCACTTTTAACGGAAACTTTGCTAATTCCTGCAACTGCATTTTGAGCCGCTCCTTCATTTGATGCAATCTTCCCCATACTCTCTCTCCTTACTCTCTAAATTTATAAAATGGATCTTCTTGTAATTGTTCCGCTTCATCCAAAATTGGTTCGGGTTCTTGAATCACTTCTGGTACGGGTGCTTCTGGAACAACTATAGGACCGTTGGCCATTTTTACTAACAAATCCTCTAAAAATTCTTGATCTTTTTGATCTGAATAGCCTTCAAAAATAACCTCAGCAATTTGGTCAGCACTGATCGTGAATACTTCTTGGCTTGGTACATCGCCAAATGGGTGGGGCGCAACTTTATATCTTGAAAAAATTTCGTCCATTTCATTTTTCGCAATAGCTCGAGCGACTACTACATAAAGTATTTGGTCATTTTCAGGTTCTTCTAATCGTAAAATACTCCCTAGAGGCAAAAAGGGCGTGCTCATTTCTTCTCTCATTCTCCTACCTCCATCGGTATAACAATATCTTCGAATAAATCATCCTTCAAACTATGAAGTACATTGCGAGGAACGACAACATTTTTTTGTGTATATGGTAAATTCTCTATAAATAATTGATTTTGTAAACTACCACCAAATAGAATTTGATACACACTTTCTTTCACCATATTCGTCAATCCGCCATACGTATTTCCAACTTTAGTCAAACTATCTATAAATAAAAGTTGCAAGTGATCATTACCACCATTTAAAAGAAATGCGACTTCTTCTGGATTTAAGAATAGTTTGTCTACTAATTCTGCAATGCCGTTGATTATTACGATTCTTTGACTTGAATCATTTAACAACATGGCTTCTAACGATTCTTTTAATTCATAGTTTTGTTGGGTAACTTTCATTCGATCAATATATGTCGACACATATGTTGCTTTTTCTTCCAACGTTCCTGCTGCATCAATTAAAATGATATCATTTTCTTCTTTCCATTCATTGATTTGTTGCATAATCCAAGGCATCATTAATCTAAATTGTTTATTCGATGAGGTAAATATTCCTAAAGTCTTTCCTTGGAATATCGGAAATTTTTCTACTAATGAAGATAATTTATTTAACCCAAGATACAGATTATTGTTTTCTCTTTCTTTTACGAATGAAACAAAATTTTGAATAGTTAATTCTTCTGGAACCATCGGTATCTTCTCTGGACGTTCACCTGTCCAGTCTTGGTCCATACGAGTTACTTCTTTTTCCAGATTTTCTAATACATCAGAACTATTCTCACCTTCAATCGGAAGATAGAATTGCACTGATGTTGGTATATCAAGCATCACTTGTCCTCGTCCATTAATTGCCTGAGCAGCAAGGGTCTCTCTACCCAATAATGTGCTCAGTTCGGTTTCATCATTTAAGTATAACGCAATTTTAGTTGCAATGTTACCCATCATATTCATACGAATACTACCAGAGCGACTTGCCGTCATAATTAAATAAACTCCTAAGCTTGCACCATCTCTTAATAGTTGAAGTAATACTTCATCAATCTTATCCTTCCGATTGTCCTCTACACTTAATCCATCATATCCATCTAAGATATTAATAACGATCGGTAACTTCGATTGAGTTTTTGCTTCATATTGTACAATACTTGCAACACCATTCTTTTTAAACGAACCTTTTCGTTCAGCAAGCAAGTCAGAGATTCTATCTAGCATTTTTTGTAATTTTTCATCTTCTTCTAGCGTGACAATATCTGCTATATGAGGTAAATCTTTTAATGGTAACAATCCATTATTCCCAAAATCCAATAGATTAAATTGAACTTGTTCTGGTGTGTTTTGACGTGCTAAATTCATAGTTAACGTTTGTAAAAGTGTCGATTTACCATAACCAGGACTTGAAAAAATAGCAGTATGACTTGCTTTTTCTAAATTGTAATGATAAACCTTCTGTGCTTGTTCAGATGGAATATCCAACAACCCTAGCGGAATAGTTACATTTCTTTGTTTTGCTTCTTCGATAGTCGGTGTTGTTATTTGTTCACTAAGATTAGGTAACCACGGTTTATCAGGAATTGTGAACTCTGATTGTTCAAAAATTTGTCCTATTGTTTCAATCACCGCTTCTAATTGTGTTGGCAAATCACTCGTATCTTTTCCTTGTACGATATTCTCATCTGGATCATAAAGTAATTCTGTTTGACCTAAATCATTAATTTTAAAAATTCGTTCATCTACAACTTCTTCCATAGTCTTATCTGGATCATAAAGAACACCAGCATAACCACTTTGGAAAAGTTCATATACCTCATTTTCGCCAACCTTAAGATAGCCTCGACCTGGATTAGTAATTTGTGCAGCATCTGGTGTTTTTAAAAGCTCGTTAGAATCTTGAACACTAGCCATTTTTAAAGCAATTTTACTTGTACTATTTGCTTCAATTTGATCATTAACCACACCTGATGGCTTCTGAGTAGCTAAAATTAAATGTACACCTAACGAACGACCAATTCGGGCAACAGACGTTAATTCATCTAAAAATTCTGGAACATTAGCCTTTAACTCTGCAAATTCATCTGAAACTAAGATTAGATGTGGTAATGGTTTTTCAGGATAAATGATATCTTCTTTTGGAGTATGTCTTTGTTTGTATAAACTCATGTAACCATTGATATTGTTCACACCATATTTAGCAAACTCTCTTTGTCTCTTATTTAATTCTGCCTTGATACTCGCTAGAGCTCTGGCAGTTCCTGCGCCATCTAAATTTGTGATTGCTCCCATAAAATGGGGTAATTTATCTAAGGTATTGGCAATTCCGCCACCTTTCCAGTCAATAATCAGCATTCCAATATCTTCTGGTGAAAAATTGATTGCTAAACCAATTAAATAAGTTGTTAAAAATTCAGATTTCCCTGAACCAGTTGTTCCTCCAACTAATGCATGTGGTCCATGTGCTCGTTCATGTAAATCCCAATACACATAATCAGATTTTCCTCTCCAACCAATCAATGAGCGAATAGATTTGTTTGGTTCTGCCTCTAACCAACGGTTGTTAATCTGTAATTCTTCAATTCTTTTCACTTCATATTGCTCTAATAAATCTAAACTTTCAGGAACAGCATTCTTCTCCACTTCAACATGATGTAAATTCGCCAATCTCTGCAATGCTTCTTCAATCGGATAAGCAGTCGGTAAATGAGTCGGTACAAACGCTTGATTCACATACTCATTGTTTTGGTTGATCAAGATTGCCGCTTCACTACTTTGATAATCGATCAAGGTCGTCGTTGTCTCAGGCAACATCGGTAAGGCATCTTTCCCCCAAATCACGGTCACACCATAGGGACTCATATCTTCTGCTAAAAATTCATTTAGCCCATGTCCAGATAACCAGCTCTCTTCTAAAATAGAGAATACATAATGCGGTTGGAAACGAATCTTTTCATTGCTATTTTCTTTCAGTTCTTGTCTTCTTTTCGTTAAAATTTGATAAAACGAGTTAAGTACCATATCCCGTGTTTGAGCATTGTGGATGATCCCTCTTAGATTCAAACTGCGAATCTTCAAATGAGGTAGCCAGCGCCACGCATGCCAATTAGTATCATAGTCATTTTCAGGAACCAATGTCACAAATTCAACATCTCGATACGAATGCAGCATTGAAATTTGGAATAAGAGTGTTTGAACAGCTGTCCGTAATACTGGATAATTCCCGGCTAGACCAACTGTTTGATCCATTAAAGGAATAACGATCGGCGCTGCTTCTAATTGTTGATAGGGCCAAACAAGCTGCTTCTCTGCTAACGAACTCAATTCGCTTTCTTCATTTGGTTGGTATCTCACGGAAAAACTTGACTTGATTTCCCCAGCTCCAACATGGACTTTTAAGAAATCTTCATTGGTTGTCATGCGCTCATAGATCCGTGCCTGATAGTCTTTAGCCATCAAGGCAAGATCATTCATTGAAGGATACATATACGTAAGAGCATGCTCTTGTTCTTGTTGTAAAAGGGAAATATCCCCTTTTTTCTGAATCAGGTATTGTCTATAAGAGCCTTCGCTACGTTCATTTTTCTCTTTGGTTTCTTTCTTATTCGTAAAATAACTCGAAACAGAAAAACCTGCCGTTAATAAACTAGCGCCACCCATACTGAGCATCATGATCGGATTTCCGCCACTTAAAAAGCTGGTAGCACCACTTAAAACCACCATTCCTAAAGGAGGGACAAGGGTTCTTAATAGTTCATTTTTTCCTTCCTTTTCTTTCGGTGTGGGTGTTGTTACTTCTACTTCCATCTTCGGTTCTTTTAGATGGATACGCGGGCTTCGTCTGAATAACGGAAATTCTGAAGGGTATTCAGGTTCATAGCTTTGTTCAATGATTTCAAATGGATTCAATTTAAAGTCAGAACCTAAATTCGTTACCTTTAATTGTTTTTCCCTTACTTCTATGATCAGTTTATCAATCACTAGCTGATCGCCAGTGTTGAAATCAAAGGTACCCTTGACAACTTGTTTTCCGTTAAAATAGATAGCCTCTTTATTTGCGTAAATATCCATACTATAACGATTTGTCTTAGGCTCAACAGAGACCGAAATAAATGCTGCCGTTGGCAAGCTGATCGCTGAAGAAGCTCTACTAGAAATCGTAAAGTCTTTTTTAGGTTTGTTTGTTGTAATTGTTTGATAGTCCGTTGGTTTTACAATAATAAATTTAGGATTATTTTTTTCGAACGGCTTGTTATCAAGTAACACTTTCTGCCCGTCATAAGATACTGAATGTCCGTCGATCACTCGTTCTTGTTTGGCTGTCGTTAATTGATGGTGCGAAAAGTCATCACCAAAATAGAAAACATCAAAAAGAACATCGGTTGCAGGTTGCATTTGGTCATCAATAGGAACAGTTGACTCATCTTCAGTTTTATTTGTTTTCAGAATCATCAGTTGCCCCTCCTAATAATTTCATATATTTAGCAATCGCTTCTTCGTATTTCGTCAATAGCTCTTGTTTCTTTTCACCATTCATTTTTGTATCTAGTTTTGTTGCGTCATACAGTTTCGTATAGGCATGTAAAATGAATTGGTTATCTCCTACATTTTGGGCAATATCAAGGGCTTTTTCAAATGAGCCTTTTCCAATATAGATCCAGTATAAAAGCGTGTTTTCATTTGATTTTTGAGAAATATTATTTAAAATCATCTCTTTTTGTTCATTCGATAAATTATCTAATTGGATCGAGCTTACTGCGTATACATATTGCGCACTTTTAGGCAGGTTTTCTGGTGTATCTTCCTTCAGTGTGTTTAACACGCCTGAATAGTCATTGGCGATATAATTTGCTTCTGCCGTAATAATTCTTTCTTGTGTAGGAACTTCTTTTAGTGCATAATTCCCAACGAAGAAACCTAAGATAAGCGTTGCAACCAATAATACTAGACTGCCCCATTTAAACAATGTGTAGCTTTTTTTGTTTACCAGTTGATTTTGTCTTTCTTGTTTCATTTTTTGGATAACGACTTGTTCACTGATCATTTGATCGATTTCTTCTGGTGAAAGAGCCGCTTGAATATTTTTAGACAGTGGATCTTGTAATGTTCCAGCCCCTTCGATCAACCGTTCAAAATCTAATTTTGGATGAAGAATAAACAGAATCAAAGCACGATACTGTTTTAAAAAGTCTTCTTCATTTGTCACATAGGGTACAACTAAATTCATAAATCCTCTATGTGCAATGGATAACTCTTCTCCAAAAAGAAAAATATTTCTTGGATGGATAAATGGTTGAATCGTTGAATGGATAAACGGCTCAATAAAACGAACTTTTTGCGCTAAGAGCAATCGATTGATTGACGACATTTTCCGTACTGCATCTTCGATCGATACGGCATAATTATCTTTATCATAAGACAAAACTAATTGTTCTTCAGTTGCCTCCAACATTTCTCCCGCTAATAGCGTCTCTCTTTTTTGAAGAACCGCTTGAAACTGATCCAGCTCTGATAAGCGATATTGATTCGCTTGTAGCGTAACCAGCACCTTATCTTTTTGAACTTGGATATCTATTTTTTCTGATATATCTTTTACTTCACTCACGTTTTAGGCCCCTTTACTTTTTCATCGTTTCCCTAACAACTAATTGGTCCCCATCGCCTAGTGCATAGTTTGCTAGAAGAACTTCTCCGTTTAACTTAATTGACTTATTTATTACTTCTAACTCAAAGGTTTCTGGTAAAGAGATGTTCAATAATTCTAGTGATTCTCTCAATAGTTCTTTTAAACGATTTCCAGAAACTTTTATAGGAATCTGCAAATCAATAATTTGTTTTCCCACATGTAATCCAATACCAATAGATGTGTCTTTCCTCATAAAATTCTACCTTCCTATCCTTTTTTTACCCATGTAGGAAATGCTCGGCCTAATAAAATTCCGAGGCCTACAACAAGAAATCCACCGACTACACAAAATAAAATAAAACTGATGTTGTTTCCTTGTTTTAACCCTGAATCCCCAGAATCTAAACTATCATTCAATACATATCCGCTTGAGAAAAGAAGGGGTGTTATTTGTTGGTTAACTGTACGTTGTACTGGTGTTTCTTTCACAAAAACTTCTTGTTGTGCATTTGTAATTAACTTCATTTTTTCTTCATCTAATTGTTTATCCTGCTCAGACATATCTCTCATAAATAATTGATTAATCGTAAAGGTAGAAGAATTACTCTGACTACCTTCACTTTTATCGTAGATCACATGGTTATTTATTTTTAAGTCACCAGTATCTGCATGGACAGGAACACTTTGTAAGAAAATGAACAGGACAGAAAGAAGCAATCCTTTTAAAATCGTTTTAAAATCAATTTTCAGTCTATGTTGCATCGTTTTTCTCCCTTGAAAATAATAGAAAAGAATCATGCTTTCACTTTTTTGTCTTCTGGTTTCACCCAAAAATTCAATAGAATACCGCTAACTGCTAGGATCACAAGAACCAGATAACTTACCCAGCCGATACTGCCTCCGTTTAGTAGCGCAGTGAAGCCATTTTGAATATTTTGTAATGGTGATACTCGATACAATATATTGGCGAATGTGCCTGCTTTAGTAGCTACTCCTAATAAGGGTGTCAGCATAAAGAATAGTCCTAATATTGCGCCGCTAAGATAAAGCGTCAGCAATCTGAATTGCCTCATGCAGCCAAGTGTCAGCAACAATCCTGCTAGTAAAACTAAAAAGGCATAACTAAACCAAGCTAATTTTGCATTCATCCCAACAACTAGACTCAAATTAAGGGCAAATGCGCTAGACAAAGCAACGCTGCTTAGCAGTATCACGATCACATTTGACGTATTGTACCAAGCTCTTGATGGATTCATAAGCAAGTCCGTTTTAGATACTTTTCTTCGCTTCATGTGTTTTTGCATCGCGATTGCGACCAAAATAATAATAAATGCAGCGATGATCGTTGCATAATATGGAATCAAAGAATTTTGTCTTGTTTTTCCAAAATCGCCTTTTTCTTGAATTGGATTTGATAGGAAGTTAAAGACCGTCGAATTATCCGAACCACCATTTTTGGTATTGGAAAGAACTTTATCAAATGTTTCAGCATACTTCACATTGTCATTTGTTTTTTCATCCACTTCAGTAACAGTTTTATCTAGATTTGTTAAAATACCATTTGCATCTGTTTGTACCTTGTTTGTTGATTCTTTCAAGATTTGAATAACTGGTGCAACGTCTTTGACTTGCGCCGCAGATTCTTCTGTTGTTTTAGCCGTTTCTCTTGAACTACTAGCTAATGTCTGGATACTTTTCACCAAGTTTTCAGTAGTAGAGTTGATTGCAGCTGTATCATTTTTATCAGGATGTGTGTTTGTCTCCGTGATAACAGATTCTGGTGCTACTCGTTCTGTTTCTTTCCATGAATTATATGTCCCATCGATTTCTTGTCTTGCTTTATCGAACCATTCACCTAAAATCGAGGCTTCTTGTAACATCATATCTGGTACAGTCATTAGATTTAACGTGCCATATAAAGTCATCGCTTCGCCTTCATTTTTGTCGGTACTTGTTCCGATCGTAGCGTTTAATTTGTCGATTTGCTCTACAATATCGTTATATAAACTATCGCCGTTTTCCCTATAATTTTTATAGAGCGACTCCGAAATTTGTGAAACTTTTTTAGTATCCGTGACATTATCGTATAGCCAATAAACAGAATTAGGCGTAGCTAATTCATTGAATGATTTATCTGGATTACTTGTGACATAGCCAGCAAAGCTAACAATATCTTGTTGAGTCGGATCAGCGTATATAGTGGTTAATTTCTCAGCAGCTGATGTTAATGTTGTGAAAAGGCTAAAAAGTTCAGGTAAATCTTGCTTTAGAGGCTGGTCTTTATCTATATAAGCGGCCAATTGTCCAGACGCTGTGATTGAATTGTTCCATTTCCAAAAGTAACTACATTGATAATATTCATTATGATCACTAGAATCATTCGGATATGTCCATTGTATTTGGGACTCAAATGTGTACGACATGTTAGAATTCACAGGCGCTTTGGGCGGTTCAGTACTTTCAGTGTCCTTAAGTATAATTGCTATCGTCAGCTGTTTTTCATCATTAGAAACTGTTGCGGTATAGTCTGAACCAGATAGATTACGAAGGATTTCTCTTTCTAAATCTTCTCTGATTGTTGCCATATTAATAACTTCGACCCTACCTCCGCTTCCAGTATTAAATATATGTCCAAATTGTATACTCTGATTGGCCCTTTTCAAATCTATAGTAACTGTGTTCGTTACATTGAAATTAGATGAAATATCTTCTTTAGGAACTGTTGATAATATATTGAATTGATTCCCGTTCCCATCTGTGAGCGTAGGATCATAATGCGTCACCAAATTATATGAAGCACTTAATTTATCACTTTCTGATTGCGTAAGTAGTCCATCGCCTAAAAGTTTTGCTAAGAGAATCGGAAAATCCGTGCTCGAAGGAAGTGCCTGTTCTTGTAATTTTTGAAGTTCGTTCTTTACAGCAGTTAAGTATTCTCCATCTTCTTTAATCTCAGAATCTTTATCCACAGGTGATATTAATTTTGAAATAGCTAGTTTCACTCGGTCTTCTTCCGCAGTTTCTGGATTAGCATTTTTATCGTTGTAGTACTTTTCTGCAACATCCTCTTTTAAAGTTGTTAATTCTGTTACTTGTTTTTCCAAATCTTTTATTTCACTTGTTAACTCTTTAATTCTCTTACTTTGTGTTTCTTTAAATGCATAAGCATTCGTTAAAAAATTCGCGTAAACGCCAGTGTCTTTAGATTCTTCAGACCCTTTTGTAAGAAACAGCCCTAATTGATTTTTTATACTCTCATCAAAACCATCATATTGCGCTTTGTAACCTTTCAGGTCATTTTGCCATTGTGTTGCTAACTGTTCTTTCTGTAGCTCAAATTGCTCATTGAACTGTTTAATGGATGTTTCTAATTTTTTATTTCCTTCATCTGCATAATCGTTCACAGATTTCTGTACTTCCTCTGTTGATTGGCTATTTGCTTCTAAACCAGTATTGTTACTTTCCATCAATTGCTTCACTGATTGAACAAATGCTTTCTGTTCGGATGTAAACATTTTATTGTCTTCATCCAAAATACTTGCTGTATCAATAACACTCGAGAAATTAGTCGGTACTTCTTTAAATGGTAAATAAATTGTTTTTTCCAAATTATTTTTGTGGTCTGTTTCCAATCCAACAATTTGATTGACGTTTTGTTGGGCTTCTGACAGATTCCCTACAATACTTGAAAAATACATTTGCACAATTCTTTGATTGAAATCTTTTAAAATATCATTCACTTTTACCTGAATCGCCTGATTGGTTATCTCGTTTTGACCTTCTCTTACTTGATACTCTACTAAAGCTTTTTCAGGATTTATACTTTGTAATGAAAGCAATCGTTCAGAGAAATCTTGCGGAATAATAATTTGTGCATCAAATTGTCCATCTGTAACGCCACGACTAGCAATATCTCTAGTCGTAGTCTCCCAACGGTTAGCAGTGTCTTGATTGATCAATGTGACAAAGTCCGTTCCTAAAGAGTATTTTTTCCCTTCAAAAAGAGTTCCCTTATCTTCATTTACCAACACATACTGCATTTTCGTTACCTTTTCATTAGACGTTTGTTGGATATTATCGCTTTTAAACCCAATATAAGAAAGAATAAATAAAAACAATATGCTGCCGATAATGACCGAAATAACAGGAAGATACTTTTTTAGTTTGTTTTTCAATTTGCTCTTCTCTCCTAAATAAAAAGCGTCTGCGCAATGAATTGCACTGACGCTTCTTTATTTCAAAATTAATTTAGTTTAAACCGAAAGAACTTGCATCTTGTTGATCACGTTGTGCTACTGTGTCAGCATACTTGTTCAATTGACTATTGATGCTAATTAATAATTCTTCCATTTTTTTAACGTTTCCTTCTAATTGATTGTATTGTTCTAAATAAGATTGAAACGCTTGACCTTTCCATTCTTGTGCGATTTGTTGATTCATTGAATTTACTTTACGAATCGCATCTTGGATTTGTTGTTGTGATTGTGTATAAACCTTTGCTTGTGATTTCAGTTGCTCGGGTGTGACGGAAATTGCTCCTGCCATTATAATCTCTCCTACTCTATAATAAAATTGTTTACATAAATAGTATATCGGTCAATAAGTAAACTTGTCAACGTTTTTTAGAAAAAAATCATAATTTATAGAAACAGATTTATTCCCAATTGGGTATTTTTATTTTTATAAAGAAAACTTATATTATTTATTTGTAAATCATTTTTACCAAATAAATTTAAACTTATTCTAATTGATTATAGATGAAACTTCCTAAGTTTTTCGATAGAAAAAAGATTCTTCATTAAAACTGTACTTCTTATCCTGATAGACTAAATCACTAAAACATGTTCTGATTGTTTCTTCTAGTCATAACAAGGAATTTAAAGAAAACTAGTAACAATTAAATACTTTATATTTAGGATTTTTTTAATGTTATATATTTTTTATTTGCACCAAAATAAATAGATCCGTCTTTCTATTTATTTTGATTTTAATATTTATTTTACAATAAGTTTATCAAATGGAGTTATTTAAATGCATCTTTTAGTGTTCAATATAAACACTCAAGGTCTTATTTATACTAAGTGAACCACATTTTTCTTTATTTGATTATTTTTAACAATTAACAAACAATTCTTTCGCATTTTTTGTTTGGATTCTTGACAAAGGCACCTCAGATGACTTTTTATTAATACCATTCATGCTCTATACAAAAAAGCCGAAAAGACGGAAATCTCTTTGGCTTTTCTGTATGCAGTGAACTAAAACAGTTGATTGGAAGTATGTCATAGAATTTCGGTTTCAAGAGGAATCCCTATTCATTTACAATCCAATTAAAATTTTCGTATTTTTCCATTTCGTTCTCTTGTGCTATCTCTTCTTTAATCTTTAAAATTAGTGGTGAAGAATTATTCTCATCCAAATCTTCTAACTTTTTCCATATAACTCCATCTGAATCATTTACAAAAACAGTAAAAAGCGTTGTTAACAAATTTATGAGTTTGGGATAATTCATCACTACCTGATCATTAAAAAGCTTATTTATACGATTTAAGACATACTTTTGTTTCAGACCTATTGAACCAAGAGATTGATGGCTTATTTATCACAGCTCTTGTCGGACATGCGGAAACTTCTAACATAATTCGAGATGTTTATGGCCATGCCAATGAATAGTCAAAAGTTGATACAATCAAACAGTTAGAGAAGTATAGGGAATCTAATCAAGGTGAAACAATTACGGCTTAGTAATACGTCGTAACCAAATCAAAAAAAGACACCTTCCAAAAACTGGAAAGTGTCTTGAACTGTTGCAATAGAATGGCACTCAATTTCTTGCGAAATCTCCGTCCCATATTGTATTCGTAAGCGAATAAATTCGCAACGACTCCAATAATTAACGTTTTGAGAATTGTGAAGCTTTACGAGCTTTCTTAAGACCTGGTTTTTTACGTTCTACCATACGAGCATCACGAGTAAGAAGTCCAGCGCGTTTTAAAGCAGCACGGAAATCAGGATCTACTTCTAATAATGCACGAGCGATTCCGTGACGGATCGCACCTGATTGACCAGAGTAGCCTCCACCATTAACGTTTACCATTACATCATAAGCGCCTTTAGTTTCAGTTACACCAAATGGTTGGTTGATAACTTCACGCAAGTCAGCGTGTGGAATATATTCTTCAACATCTTTTTTATTTACAGTAATTTTACCAGTACCAGGTACTAAACGTACGCGGGCAACTGCATTTTTACGACGGCCAGTGCCGATATATTGTACTTGAGCCAATGAATTTCCCTCCTTAAATTAGGTTAGTAATATCTAATACTTCTGGTTGTTGTGCAGCATGTGGATGCTCAGCTCCACCGTATACGTTCAACTTAGTAAATTGTTTACGGCCTAAAGTGTTTTTAGGAAGCATACCTTTTACAGAAGTTTCGATTAAACGACGAGAGTTTTTATCGCGTAATTCACCAGCAGTAACAGATTTCAACCCACCTGGGTATTGGCTGTGACGGTAGTAAATTTTATCACTTGCTTTGTTACCAGTTAATTTGATTTTATCAGCATTAATTACAATTACGAAATCTCCAGTATCCACATGTGGTGTGAATGTTGGTTTATTTTTTCCACGTAGGATAGAAGCAACTACAGTTGATAGACGTCCCATTGGGATATCTGTTGCATCTACTACATACCATTTACGTTCTACTTCGCCAGATTTGGCCATATATGTTGTACGCACGATTCTTTCCTCCAATTTTCTATTCGATGTTTGACATTCACTTGAGTTTCCGGGGCTCATTGTGGGGCAAACAATACCATTTAACATGATACCTTCTATCTCTAGTAAAGTCAATGAATTTCTAAGGTTTTCTGCGATTTTTCTTCTTCTTTTTCTGATCTAAAAAAATAACTTCTAATCTTCAAAATGTAAAATACCAAAATATGCGTAATGTATATTACGCAACTCCTAAAAATAAAAATGTATATTATTCCTAAAATATTTATTTTTATGTATATTTATTTATAAAAAGTGTTGATTTTTGTATTTTCAAGTGATATGATGGGAACAATCAAAAAAGACAATTAGAAAATAAGGAGTGTTACTCATGAAAGAAAAAGTTGTTTTAGCCTATTCTGGAGGACTAGATACCTCTGTTGCTGTTAAGTGGTTAGTGGACGAAGACTATGATGTGATCGCCTGTTGTTTAGATGTTGGTGAAAAGAAGGACTTAGACTTCATCAAAAATAAGGCTCTAGAAGTTGGCGCTTCTGCCTCCTATACCATTGACGCCAAGGAAGAATTTGCGCAAGATTTTGCTTTGATTGCATTACAAGGTCACACATTTTACGAACAATCTTATCCATTAGTTTCCGCTTTATCTCGCCCACTCATTGCAAAAAAATTAGTAGAGTTAGCACACGAAACTGGAGCGACAACAATTGCTCACGGGTGTACAGGAAAAGGGAATGATCAAGTACGTTTTGAAGTCGCGATCAACGCTCTTGCACCCGAGCTCAATGTGATTGCTCCAGTTCGTGAATGGAAATGGTCACGTGAAGAAGAAATCAATTATGCTAAAGAAAAAGGCGTACCAGTCCCAGCCGATTTAGACAATCCTTATTCTGTCGATCAAAACCTTTGGGGTCGTGCTAATGAATGTGGCATTTTAGAAGATCCTTGGGCTACTCCGCCAGAAGGGGCTTATGAATTAACGGCTAGCTTAGAGAATGCACCTGATGAAGCAGATATTATTGAGTTGACTTTCGTCGAGGGTGTACCTACAGCTATCAACGGCAAAGAAATGCTGTTATCTGATCTAATCCTTGAGTTAAATGATTTAGCTGGTAAACACGGCATCGGTCGAATCGACCATGTAGAAAATCGTTTAGTGGGAATCAAATCACGTGAAGTTTATGAGTGTCCAGCAGCTATTACACTAATGACAGCGCATAAAGAGTTGGAAGATTTAACCTTCGTTCGTGAAGTAGCACACTTCAAGCCAATCATCGAAAATCAATTATCACAAATCATTTATGATGGACTATGGTTCAATCCGTTAACCGATGCTTTGATTGCTTTCTTAAAATCTACGCAAAAATATGTGAATGGTGTAGTTCGGGTAAAACTATTCAAAGGTCATGCCATTGTTGAGGGACGTAAATCAGCAAACAGTCTATATAACGAAAACCTAGCAACTTATACATCTGCCGATACATTTGATCAAGACGCTGCTGTTGGTTTCATCAAACTCTGGGGACTTCCAACAAAGGTTAACGCAGAAGTCCAAGCAACTCTAAATAAAAATAATTAATATTCATTATGCTGCTCTAGATTGAATTTACACAATGGATTAACTTTTATATTTTTTTATAACTGAGCTTGAGATAACAGCCACTAGCTCCGAGAAATGAGAAGGGACTACTTTTTTATCACTGTTTATTCAGATATAGTGTGTGGAGCAAAACTGCTTTTTAGTTTTTTCCCACACTCCTTTCTTATCACAATGAATAATAATACATAAATGAGGTGTGCATAATGGAAAAATTATGGGGCGGACGTTTTGAAGGAAAAAGCGAAGCCTGGATAGATGCTTTCGGTGCTTCGATTCCTTTTGATCAAAAGTTAGCCAAACAAGATATCACTGGAAGTTTAGCTCATGTAAAAATGTTGGCTAAGACAGGCATTTTAACGGAAGAAGAAGCCGAGCAAATCACTGTTGGGCTCAATGCCATTCAGAAAAAGCTAACAGCTGGTGAACTTGAATTTAGTATAGAAAATGAAGATATTCATTTAAACATTGAAAAACATCTGCATAAAGAAATTGGATCTGTGGCCGGAAAATTGCATACAGGGCGCAGTAGAAATGATCAAGTCGCTACGGATATGCATCTTTACTTAAAAGAAATCGTTCATGACGTTATTGAAAAAATCCATATATTCCGACAGGTTTTAGTAAATAAAGCAGAAGCAAATATCGAGACGATTATGCCTGGTTATACACATTTACAACATGCACAGCCCATTTCATTCGCCCACCATATGATGGCTTATTACGGCATGCTGACGCGAGATCAAGAACGTTTCTCAGAAAGCTTGAAACGAATCGATATATCTCCACTAGGTTCTGCCGCTCTTGCAGGAACAACTTTTCCGATAGATCGGGCATATTCAGCTGAATTATTAGGTTTTTCTACAGTCTATGAAAACAGCCTCGACGGCGTGAGTGATCGGGATTTTATCTTAGAATTTCTTAGCAACAGTTCTATTTTAATGATGCATCTTTCTCGTTTTTGTGAAGAAATCATCTTATGGTGCAGCCACGAATTTCAGTTTATTGAATTGACGGATACTTTTTCTACCGGCAGCTCAATCATGCCTCAAAAAAAGAACCCAGATATGGCAGAATTGATTCGAGGGAAATCTGGTCGCGTATACGGCAATTTATTTAGCCTCTTAACCGTTTTAAAAGGTTTACCGTTAGCTTATAACAAAGACCTGCAAGAAGACAAAGAGGGCATGTTTGATACGTCTCATACAGTTTTAACTAGTTTAGAGATCATGGCAGGCATGGTAGAAACAATGAAACTAAATCAAGAAATAATGGAAAAATCGACAGAAAAAGATTTTTCAAACGCAACAGAGCTGGCAGACTACCTTGCAAGCAAAGGAATGCCCTTCCGACAAGCGCATGAAGTGGTTGGAAAATTAGTATTACAATGTACGAAACAAGGAATTTATTTGCAAGATGTTCCATTAAACGAATACCAAGCTATTACACCCTTGATCGAATCAGACATCTACCAAACGCTCGCCTCAAAAACAGCAATCGAACGTCGACATTCGTATGGCGGGACTGGATTCGATCAAGTGAAAGCAGCAATTGAGCGTAGCAAGCAAAAACTTGAAAGCGAAGAAAACTAAAAAAAGCTTATGAAAGATAGAAAACTATCTTTCATAAGCTTTCAAATTCTGTTGGTTAACGAGTTTTTGCACGAGAATCTGCATCAATGCCAGGTGCTTTACCTAATTTTGCTTGCAACATCCAGATATTTTTCTCGATATCTGTTTTGTTTGCAATAAAGATATCTTGTGTAGAATC
This sequence comes from Candidatus Enterococcus ikei, assembly GCF_017316105.1. Taxonomy (NCBI): domain Bacteria; kingdom Bacillati; phylum Bacillota; class Bacilli; order Lactobacillales; family Enterococcaceae; genus Enterococcus; species Candidatus Enterococcus ikei. The sequence continues at coordinate 38,659 of NZ_JAFLWD010000017.1, read as the reverse complement.
GTCGCCTTCTTCACCAGACACTTCAATTCCTTTTTGATATAAATCTGCTAAATAGCGGTAGCCTTCTACTAATTTTTCCATACGTTCAGGAATTGTACGTTCGTATGTGCCGATTTCATCTGAAATACCAGTATGATCAGCAAATTCTTGTAATGTTGAGTAAGGAGCACCATCTAATGTAATCAAACGTTCAGATACAACATCTAATTGGTCATTGATTTGGTCCATGTATTCGTCCATTTTAGGGTGTAATGTCAAGAATTCTGGGCCACGCATATACCAGTGAGTTTGGTGGATTACCACTGAAAACTGGCTTAGATCTGCAACAAGTTGATTTAATACTTCTTTTGTTTGTTCAAATTTCATTATACATCATCCTCCTAAGTTTTTATCTACATCTATTATTGTAGTACGAAATGACGAAAAAGTACACTAAAATCTTTCATTTTTATAACATTTTTTATTTAATAATTATTCTAAACTGGGAAATTAATTGCCATTAGGAATCGGCATTGTATCCAACGAATCAACAATCTCTTTAGCCACTTCATTCAGCGCCTCTTGCAACTCTTTATTCATCGTATCCATGTCACTTGAACCAGATATAAACGCCATAAATAAATTAGATACGGCTTCTATTTGATCATCCGGCACAAACCACTTACCCTTTTCTTTTTCTAAATGCAATTTCAACGCAACTGGATCTGTTTTGATTTTGATTGCTTTGACCCGCTCTTCCAAAATAGAAAATGTGGCTTCCAACGTTTTTTGATCATCCTTAGCTATTTCCGGATGGGAGATCGTGTCTTTTACTAGTTGTCGCGTCATTTCCTGCATTGCACTTACTAAATCCAAGCCCGTAACATAATAGGTGATCGTTGCTCCGGTTTTTGTTTCATCTATTTGAACAATTTTATAGGTCGCTTTTTCTTTTACTTGTTGTAAAAGTTGCTTTGTTAACTGATTCGCCTGTTTTTCTGGTACTTGTGCGCCAGTAGAAGATAATCCTTTTGCAAAATTTTCTTCAAACGCTTTACTATTTTCATCCAGCTCTTTTCCAGCCTGTTTACCATCACGAAATTCTTTGGAAAACTTACTCTCTTCTTTTTGATAAACAAGACGGTCAACGAACAACTCTCCCGCATCTTCTGCCGAGATACCTTTAGAACCACAACTTGTTAGAAAGATTCCCGCTAAAATCAAAGAAGCGATCCATACTTTTTTCATTTCCTTTCCTCCGTTCTCTTACTTAATAGTAAAGCAAGTTACCTGTTATTTGTCAAAATAATTTATTCTAAATCAGCCCTGAGTTTCGCTAATTGATGATAACTAGCGGACAATTGTTGCTGTGTTGTAATGTACAATGGATATATCTGCTGATAAACTTGATGATTTTCACGATTTGGTTCGATTACTTCATAAATTTCTACTTGCTCACACGCCGTTTCTAAATCTAGAATTACCCCTAAACTTTGCCAGCCTAGTATAACAGCACCTAAAGCTGATGCTTCAATACTTTCAGTTAGTGACAGTGGATAACCAAAAACATCAGCCATTACTTTTTTAAACACTTCTGAGTCAGCAAAACCGCCCGTTGCACGAATTTCGTTTACCGTTCCACCTAGCTCTTCTAGTTCTGTTAAAATCCGCTTCAAATTCAAACAAATTCCTTCAACCACAGCGCGCATCATGATTTTATCATCATGATTTCTCTTCAAACCAACAAAACTACCCGTAGCTTCTGCATCCCACAAAGGGGCGCGTTCACCTAATAAATACGGATGAAACATTAATCCTTTAGCGCCCACCGGAGTTTCTTTCACAAGATCCATTACTGCATCATATGGGTTGCGTAGAGACTCACAGGCGTTAGTCTGAACTTCTTTTAATAACGTTTCACACGCCCAATCAAAAATTCCTGCCCCGTTACTAGTAGCTCCGCCGATCACCCAGTGATTTTCATCCAGCACACAACAAAAAGTTTCTGCTTGAGGATGAGTATACGGCTGTTCAACGGTATAGCGCAAAGCTCCACTTGTCCCGACTGTCAAAGTCGCTGTTCCTTTAGTTATAGCACCTAATCCCAAATTAGATAACGGTCCATCTGCTCCGCCTAATACAAAAACCGTTTCTTCTGATAAACCTAAAAGTTCCTTCCAATGAGCTTTTAATTTAGTTAATTGATGGGTTGGTTTGACTAAGGTTGGAAGCTGATCTTCCTTAACGCCCATATCAGATAAAGCTTGTTTATCCCAAGTAAGATCATGAATATTTAAAAAGCCTGTCCCTGAAGCTGTGCTGATATCTGTAATATATTGATCAAATAATTGGTAAAAAAGATACTCTTTCATCCCAATAAACTTTGCTGCTTGATCATAGATTTCCGGCATTTCTTCTTTCAGCCAACGAATTTTGTGAAAAGGCGTCATCGGATGCATCGGCAATCCAGTATTTTGATATATTGTTTGCCCTAGAGCTGTATCCTTCAACTCCTCTGCATATTTTTCCGCCCGATTATCCGCCCATGTGATCACTCTTGTTAGAGGTTGATTATTTTTATCCATTACAATTAGCCCATGCATCGCTGTAGAAAAGGAGATCAGTGAAATTTTATGGGGTTGTACGTTAGTTATCACTTGTTTGATACAGGTAATAACTGCTTGAAAGATCTGGTCCACCTCTTGCTCTGCCATACCTTCTGTTTCTTGAATGAGCGGATAACGAACATAAGCTGTTGTCCGAACTGTTCCATCTTCATTAAAGGCAACTGCCTTCGTCTGAGTGGTCCCAATATCCACACCAATTGCTATTTTTTCCATTTTCTCGCCCCATTTCTCACTTTCATTATTCCTAATAAAAAATGAGTTGTCTAGTAAAAAAGAAGTTTTTTTACGTATTTATTTATGAAAGGAGATTTTTTATGTTAGTTATTTATTTTGTTGTTGGTTGTGTGATAGGATCTTTTCTTTGTTTAGCGGCTGAACGAATCCCGATAGGAAAATCTATCATATTTCCTGCTTCTCATTGTTCTTATTGCCAAACTAAGTTGAAATTTTTTGAGTTGATTCCGATTATTTCTATTATTTTTCTACGTTTTCGTTGCCGTTATTGCGAGCATAGGTTATCGTCTGTTTATTTTTTGAGCGAACTGATCTGTGGTTGGCTTTGTTTCTTTATGATTTTTAAGCCTGTTCATTCATTATATTGGCTTTGTTTTTTATTTACAGCCGTCCTCTTATCTTTAACAGATATTTTTTATTTAATCGTTGAACCTAAAATTTTTTATCCGTTAGCTTTTTTATTATGTATCTGGCATATTTATTTGACGTTGCCGATTTATCTTTTGACAAGTATCCTTAGTTTTCTTGGTTTGCATGGTATAAACTATTTTTTTCCTGATTCTGTAGGAGATGGAGACATTATCCTATTAACTTTATGGGGCGCGCTTTTAGGCAGTGAATCACTTATCTTTTTACTTTTCTGTGCTAGTAGCAGTGGATTGTTCTTTATTTTATTTTGCCAATATGTTTTAAAGAAAAGCATACGACAACTGCCCTTTGTTCCTTTTTTAAGTATCGGACTATTTATTGTAATTTTATGTAAATGAATAACGAAACAAAAGGAAATATCACTTTTGTTTCGCATCTCTCAGTTATTTATTTTTCCAATTTTTCCGAATAAATCCAGCACGACCAGAACCTTCTTTATATAGATTATAGTGTACGCTATGTTTTTTGTAATAATCTTGATGATAATCCTCTGCTAAATAAAAAGGTTTAGCAGGTTCAATTTTTGTAACGATTGGCTGAGTAAAGCGACCACTTGCTTGTAGTGTTGCTTTTGATTTTTCCGCAATTTCTTTTTGCGATTCATTTGCATAAAAGATAACAGGACGGTAAGAATCACCACGATCTGCAAATTGTCCTAGTGCATCTGTCGGATCTGTTTGTTGCCAGTAAGTTTCCACTAGTTTTTCGTATGACATAATCGTGGGATCATACGTTATTTCAACTGCTTCTGTATGGCCCGTTGTTCCTGTTGTAACTTGTTCATAAGTTGGGTTTTCAACATGTCCACCTGTATATCCTGATACCACAGAAATAATGCCTGGTTGAGAGTCAAAAGGCTTTACCATACACCAAAAACAACCACCAGCAAAAATCGCTTTTTCGTAATTATGTTCCATGATTCCCTCACCTCTTTTTTCTTTATCATAAGCCGAATTAAAAAATAATGATATTGATTTGCCTACAATAAAAGATCCCTTCAATAATGAGTGAAAAACTAAAAGTCAAGATAGCCTAAAGATGATACACTAAAAAATCAACTTATCTCATCATACTGTTCGTTACTATTACAAACAAAAAAACGCAACCTGTACCTAATGAACAAGGTTGCGTTTGTATCTTCTATGAATAAAATACTAAAGCGTTTATCTTTTTACTTACTTTATTCAACAATACATAATACATTCTCCTTACTTTTTAATGCGAATATCTCCAATGGTGTTAATTTCTATAACTTCATCCTGATCTTTACTTGTATCTGGAACTTCTAAAACTTCTCCACCATTTTTGGCGGTCGTCACATACTTACCTTGAAAACTTTGTGGAACAGTAACATCAACATTTCCTACGATTGACTCTATTTTTAAATGTTTTATACTTGCATTTTTGCCTAAGAAAATCTGCATTTCTAGTTCACTTTTCCCATCGTTACTTGGCATCAATTTGAAGCCATCTATATCAGATAATGTAATTTCCAAATTCGTTTTCTTAACCGTTGTCTTATTGAGTTCTTTTTCTGTTTTATCAGATACTTTTCCAGCTAATTTAACTACTGTTTTTTCTTTATCCGTTTCAATGATCGTTGTCTTAACATTTTGTTCTGCACCCAATAACGATAGCGATTCAATCACATCTGTTGAAAGGCTCCATTCTTTCGTTATGTCTTTTGTCGTTTTATCTGAGCGCATCGTTGTATAGCCGACAAAGAGAACAGCTGCGACCACAAGGATCAAAATCATTAGTTTCTTTTTCATATGATTCACTTCTTTCTTCTCTTTTTATTATTTAAAATCTCTTTCTTTGAACAAAGTATAGCTGCATACATAAAATATAATGCTGTAAACTAATGCACTACTAAAAACAATTACAAATGTCTGGTTTGATACATTTTGATAGTCCGTCAATTGTCTAATATTAGTAAATAATAACGTGTCTAATAATGAGTTGGCTGCTGAAAAATAACTTGAAACAAAACTTGAGGCGAGCCCTTCTCCTACTAAAATTAGTGCCACAAATACCGCAGTTGCAACATTACTTGATTTAATTACATTAAATAACAACACACCTATAAGACTGACTGCAAAATACAATGGCAGTTGTAACAACATTATTTTTGCCATTTCAAACAGAGAAAACCCGCCACCTGTAAACCACACCGTACTTGCTAATGATCCTGTATAAATTACTAAAAAGATAAATACCAGAATAAAGGTTAATGCAACTTTACTTAGAAAATAGACCCATCTTTTAATCCCAAAAATCAATGAATTATTGACGACCCGATTCATAAACTCATGACCCCAAACAATAATAAAAATATTGATCATAAAAATTGAAACAAAAATCGAAGCACTGGATAAGCCATCTTGGATCACTTCTAAACTCGGTGTATCATCTCTCACTATTCCAAAAAATATTCCGAATAAAATTAAACCTGCGACTGAATAAAAACCAAGTTTTCCTTTTAAAATTCTATAAGTATCTGATTTTAATAGATTTAACATATAAATTCCCCTTTACTCTGTTAATTTTAAATAGTAGTCTTCTAGACTTTCTTCTTTGTATGAAAAATAAGTAAGATACAATTGGTTGTTAAATAGAACCTGAGAAATGCTTGGCATTTCAGACTTTTCTGCACTAACTACTAATCCAACATCATCACTATTCACGACATAACCTTCTTTTTCTAAAATATTCTGGCATTTTTGATTGTCCATGCTCGATAATAGAATTGTTTTTTTACATTCATTCTCAAGTTCTTGTGTTGTCACTTCTTTAATCAATTTTCCTTGATGAATGATTCCGTATCTTGTCGCTATCATGGATAATTCTGATAAAATGTGACTTGATACTAAGATAGTCGTTTTGTACTCTCTATTTAATTTTTTTATGATTTCTCTAATTTCAACTATCCCTTGTGGATCCAAACCATTGGTTGGTTCATCCAAAATAAGTAGATTAGGGTTATTCAAAATAGCTAACCCAATACCTAAGCGCTGCTTCATGCCTAAAGAAAAGTCTTTAAACATTTTCTTACCAACAGATCCTAGCCCAATAAACTCAAGCACTTCTTTAATACGATTTTTCCTATCAGGTAAATTCATTTGGATAGCATAATAATTCAAATTCTCTTGGGCAGATAGGTAGGGATAACATGCTGGTGATTCTATTACAGCACCAACTCTTATTTTTTCCTTACTATTAAAAAATTCGATACTACCTGAACTTTTCTCGATTAAATTCGTTAACATCCGAATAAAAGTTGTCTTACCTGCACCATTCTTGCCAATAAATCCGTAAATATCTCCTTGATTGATCGTCATTGAGACTTCATTTACTGCATGATAATCTTTATATTTTTTTACTAAACTCTTCGTTTTTAATAAATAGTTATTCATTCTAACTTCCTGCATGTTTATCACTCCTATAATTTAACTGGATTTTCTTTACTTTATTTCTAGTACTTCAACATCTTCTACATTCAAATAGTCAAAAAGTAATTCCTTTTCTGTTTTTTGAGGGAGCATAACAATTTTCAATAGCTCGCCTCTATTAAGTATTTTCAGTAATTTATCTTCATTACTATCATTTACAATAACTAATTTTCTATGTATAACTTCTTCATCCTCAATAAAATATTTTATCTTTGTCATGAATATCCCCTCCCTTTTTAGTAGCTAATTATTTATGTTTTTTCTCTCATGTTATAGTTTTATACTTACTCAAGTTATTCTCCACCAAAGATTGCATAAGATACTCCATAATTTCATACTCTAATTCCTCCTTTCCTTTTCTATTTAGGTCTTCCTGATATGTATTACTTTACTGTTTTATCCTTTTTTCTAACAGGACATCTTTGTCCGGTTATTAACATTCCTAAATAATTAGAAAAAAGACTGTGGAAACATAATTATGTCTCCACAGTCTATAATTAACTATTTAAATCTTCTTCCCATTCTTGCTTAATTCTATCTGATAATAGCTCCTCACCATGTAATTGAGCAAGTAATATTGCATCATTATACTTTTTATTCCCATTTTCTAGGTGATTAAAATACAACCAATACTTTCCTTCAAGCATATCAATGATCGGTTTTTGATGAAAGTCCTGACTCATCTTCATTATAGTATTTGAAATCTTTGTAATATTCAAAATTTTATCATATCTATTAGAAATAATATATAGACCCATTATCGTAACAAGAATTCTATTTAGGAGAATCAAGCCAAACTCCGAGCTGTAGTTTACTTGTTCCAATATCTTCTCCACCAAAGTATCAAACTCTTGATTATCAAATGGCTTGTAAAAACAACAGGCAAAATATAAATCTACAATTAACAAATCATTTTCAGAAAACTCTCTTTTTTTCCTAATTTGAAAAAAATAGTCTTGTAGTATTCCTTCACCAAAATCGATTTTCTTTGAAAGATTTACATCATTTTGTGACTGAGCAGTATCCATTAAAAGTTGCTCTTCTTCAGGTAAAGTCTCGTAGTAGTCTTCATATATTTCCTCAAAGGTGTCCTCGACCATTTTTTTCATCGCATCATTATATTGCGGAGGTCTTTTGAACAAATTCATTTTCAACTGGATATAGCGTTTAGGCAACGTGATTTCATTTTCGTTAATTAGGTGTGAAATAGGTAGAGAAAGTTGTTTTGATATATATGTAAGTTTCGGTAGTGTGGGTAATGACTCTCCAGCTTCTATTCTAGAAAGTTGTCTAACAGTCAATTCTAGCTCATCATCACAAAACGCTTCTCTACTTTGACCTTTTTGTTCTCGAAACATACGGATTTTTTTTCCTAATTCTAACTTTATATCCATAATTTCACCATCCTCAAACCCCTATTTGTTCAGTATGTTAATTATATTTTAGTCTAAGTATAATTACAACTACTTATCAGGAAAATTTTTCCATTTATTGACTGCCTTTCAACCAAGTAACTGTAATTCTATGCTATTCTGAACTTATTGGTACACATAAGATATATACTAAACTCATTTCATCTATAAAACCCCATTGACATGGGATGGTTCCCATATGATAAGTTAAATAAAAAGAAGGAGCTGTTCAAAAAATGAAAATTATTATTGAAGAAAACTACGAAAAAATGAGCCGAGTTGCTGCAAATATTCTACTAGGTAAAATGTACCAACAAAAACGAGTAAACTTAGCTATAACCGCTGGCTCAACACCCATTAAAATGTATGAATACTTAGTTTCAGATGTAAAAAACAAATCTTATCTTGATAATGTTCATTATTACAACTTCGATGAGATCCCGTTCAAACAAAGAAAAGGATATGGCGTAACCATGACAAACCTCACTGATCTTTTCTTTAAACCAGCAGACATTCCTGAAAGCCAGATTCATCCTTTAGACGAAAATAACTACAAAACTCAAGATAAAAGAATTGAGCAAGATGGCGGATTAGATTTGATTTTATTAGGAATCGGAGCAGACGGTCATTATTGCGGAAACCTGCCAGGAACAACCAAATTTGAAGATTTAACTTCTTATGTAGGAGAAAATGCTACTGAAAATATGAAAGAGATCTTATTAAGTGAAGTCGGCGGAGATGAAAATGAACGCCCAGACTTTTATGTTACGATGGGACCAAAAAGCGTGATGCATGCAAAAGAAATTGTGCTCTTTGCTACGGGCAAGAAAAAAGCCGCTATCATCAAACGCGCTTTCTTCGGTCCAATCACAAATGAAGTACCCGCTTCTTTATTACAAACACACCCTAATTTAACGATTGTTTTAGATCAAGATGCAGCGTCAGAACTTGATTAAACAAAAAAAGGCTTGAAATCGATTGATTTCAAGCCTTTTTATTATTTATTATTTATTCAACTCATTCAAAGCATCTTCAGCAGCCATTTGTGCTTCAATATCAGAGATACTGTAGACATTTTCGCTCGCTACGCCAACTTCTTTTGGTTCCATGTTACGGTAACGAGCCATACCAGTACCAGCTGGGATGATCTTACCGATGATAACATTTTCTTTCAAACCAAGTAATGGGTCTTTTTTACCACGAATCGCAGCGTCTGTTAACACACGAGTTGTTTCTTGGAATGACGCAGCAGATAAGAAACTGTTTGTTTCTAATGATGCTTTTGTGATTCCTAGTAAGACTGGACGGCTTGTTGCAGGAACGCCACCGGCTACTAATGTGTCATAGTTACGATCTTTAAATTCAGCGATATCTAGTAATGTACCTGGTAAGATTTCAGTGTCACCTGGATCCATGACACGAACTTTACGAAGCATTTGACGGACCATTACCTCGATATGTTTATCACCAATTTCCACCCCTTGCATACGGTACACACGTTGCACTTCACGCAATAGGTAGTTTTCAACTGATAATACATCACGAACTTGTAGTAATTGTTTAGGATCGATCGAACCTTCTGTCAATGGTTCACCACGATGAATCGTATCGCCTTCAGCAACTTTCATACGAGCAGTATAAGGAACTGTATACGTACGAGTATCAGTTTTTCCTTTGATTGTTACTTCTTTTTGACGTGTTGCAGGATCTTCAGAAATATCGATGACTTCACCAGTAACTTCTGTGATGACTGCCTGTCCTTTAGGATTACGTGCTTCAAAGATTTCTTGGACACGAGGTAGACCTTGAGTAATATCATCTCCGGCAACCCCACCTGTATGGAAGGTACGCATTGTTAACTGAGTACCAGGCTCTCCGATTGATTGAGCGGCAATTGTACCAACTGCTTCCCCAACCTCAACACCTGAACCAGTTGCCAAGTTACGGCCATAACAATGTTTACATACACCGTGTTTCGTATTACATGTAAATACGGAACGAATAGTTACTGTTTCAATACCAGCGTCAATAATCTCTCTTGCAAGATCTTCTGAAATTAGTTGATCTTCACCAACAATCACTTTGCCAGTTTCAGGATGAATCACAGATTTACGTGTGTAACGACCAAGTAAACGTTCTTCTAACGGTTCAATGATTTCATTACCTTCACGAATAGATTGAATAACTAAACCACGATCAGTTCCACAATCGTCTTCACGAATGATTACATCTTGAGCAACGTCAACTAAACGACGAGTCAAGTAACCTGAATCGGCTGTCTTCAAGGCTGTATCGGTCATCCCTTTACGAGCTCCATGGGTAGAGATAAACATCTCTAAGACAGAAAGTCCTTCACGGAAGTTAGAGATGATCGGCAGTTCCATGATACGTCCATTCGGTGCGGCCATCAGTCCACGCATACCAGCAAGCTGAGTAAAGTTGGAGATGTTACCACGGGCACCGGAATCTGACATCATGAAGATTGGATTTTTAGCATCCATACTTTCGATCAGTTTTTGTTGGATCTCATCTTTGGCTTTGTTCCAAACAGCAATAACACGTTCATAACGTTCGTCATCTGTAATCAGACCACGACGGAATTGTTTCGTGATATTTTCTACTTGTTTATGGGCATCATCAATGATTTCTTGTTTCTCATGCAATACCATGATATCAGCGATACCAACGGTCATACCAGCATGAGTAGAATGTTTATAACCTAAGTCTTTCATTCTATCAAGCATCTTAGAAGTTTCAGTGATATGGAATCTCTTGAAGACTTCAGCAATGATGTTTCCTAAGTTTTTCTTCTTGAATGGTAAAACTAATTCTTCTGCTTTAATGTGTGCAGGAATATCTGTACCAGCTTCTACAAAATATTTATCAGGCGTTTGCACTGTTAAGTTGTAGTCTGTTGGTTCATTCAAGTAAGGGAATTCTACAGGCATGATTTCATTAAAGATAATCTTACCTACAGTTGTAATCAAAATACGTTCTTTTTGCCAATCTGTAAATGGTTTGTCGCCAAGTAATGTTGTTTGAACACCGATACGTGAGTGTAAATGCACATATCCATTACGCCATGCTAAAACAGCTTCGTTCATGTCGCGGAAGATCATACCTTCCCCTTCACGTCCTTCTTCTTCCATTGTTAGGTAATAGTTACCTAAGACCATATCTTGAGAAGGTGTTACAACTGGTTTACCATCTTTTGGATTCAAAATGTTTTGAGCAGCTAGCATCAACATACGTGCTTCAGCTTGTGCTTCTTCGTTCAATGGAACGTGAACGGCCATTTGGTCTCCATCGAAATCGGCATTGTAGGCTTCACAAACTAATGGGTGAAGACGGATTGCGCGGCCTTCAACTAACACTGGTTCAAAGGCTTGGATACCAAGTCTGTGTAGTGTAGGTGCTCGGTTAAGCAATACTGGATGTTCTTGAATAACTTCTTCCAAGATATCCCAAACTTCATCTTCTCCGCGTTCGATTTTACGTTTTGCGTTTTTGATGTTTGTTGCAATTTCGCGTTGAACTAATTCACGCATTACAAAAGGTTTGAATAGTTCAATCGCCATTTCTTTTGGCAAACCACATTGGTACATTTTCAAGTTAGGTCCTACGACGATAACTGAACGACCAGAGTAATCCACACGTTTACCCAGTAAGTTTTGACGGAAACGACCTTGTTTCCCTTTCAACATATGAGAAAGAGATTTCAATGGACGGTTACCTGGCCCAGTAACTGGACGGCCACGACGACCATTATCGATCAACGCATCAACGGCTTCTTGAAGCATACGTTTTTCATTTTGTACAATGATACTTGGTGCATTTAAGTCTAATAAACGTTTTAGACGGTTGTTACGGTTGATTACACGACGGTATAAGTCATTCAAATCACTTGTCGCAAAACGTCCACCCTCTAGTTGAACCATTGGGCGCAAATCTGGTGGGATTACAGGAATAACATCCATAACCATCCAGCTTGGTAAGTTTCCAGAAGCACGGAATGCTTCTAAAATATCCAAACGACGAATCGCACGCGTTCTTTTTTGACCTTGTGCTGTTTTCAAATCTTCTTTCAAACCAGCAACTTCGCCATCTAAATCAACGTTGTCTAATAATTGTTTAACAGCTTCTGCACCCATTGCTGCAGTAAAACCTTGACCATATTGATCACGTTTATCGCGATATTCGCGCTCTGTTAATAATTGTTTTTTCTCTAAAGATGTATCTCCGGCATCAATTACCACATAAGATGCAAAGTAAATGATTTCTTCTAAGGCACGTGGACTCATGTCTAATACAAGCCCCATACGAGATGGAATACCTTTGAAATACCAGATATGTGAAACAGGTGCTGCTAACTCGATGTGTCCCATACGTTCACGACGAACTTTAGAACGAGTTACTTCTACACCACAACGGTCACAAACGATACCTTTATAACGAATACGTTTATATTTTCCACACGCACATTCCCAGTCTTTAGTTGGACCGAAAATGCGTTCACAGAATAAACCTTCACGTTCAGGTTTTAACGTACGGTAGTTAATCGTTTCGGGTTTCTTTACTTCACCGTAAGACCAGCTTCTGATCTTTTCTGGAGAAGCTAAACCTATTTGCATACTTTCGAATTTATTTACATCGATCAAAAGGGATTCCCTCCATTCAATTAGTTAGAAAAGCTGAATGAGCTATTCACCGTAGTTTGGAACTAGAAACAATCATGTTGATTTTTCTAGCCCAAAACTAACGGATTTCATTGGCACTTTATACAAAATGTAAAACAATTAGTCTTTTGTATCTTCAGCAGTTTCTATTTCTTGTTCAAGCACTGCATCAGCTGCTTCCTTTGCTTCCGCTGCTTCTTTTTCTAATTGTTTCGCTGATTGTTGTTCTGCGAATTTTGTTAGGGCATCAACGGTGATCAAGTCATCATCATCATCGTCCATATCACGCAATTCGATTTCTTGTTCTTCAATGTCCAATACGCGCATATCTAATCCAAGTGATTGTAATTCTTTTACCAATACGCGGAATGATTCTGGTACGCCTGGTTTTGGAATTGGTTCACCTTTGACGATCGCTTCGTATGTTTTCACACGACCAACAACGTCATCAGATTTGTACGTTAAGATTTCTTGTAATGTGTAAGCTGCACCATATGCTTCCAGTGCCCATACTTCCATTTCCCCAAAACGTTGTCCACCAAATTGAGCTTTACCTCCAAGTGGTTGTTGGGTAACAAGAGAATATGGTCCAATAGAACGGGCATGCAATTTATCATCGACCATGTGGGCCAATTTGATCATGTACATCACACCAACAGAAATACGGTTATCAAATGGTTCACCTGTACGTCCGTCATAAAGAACTGTTTTCGCATCACTAGCCATACCAGCTTCACGAACAGTTTCCCAAACGTCATCATCATTCGCACCATCAAATACTGGTGTTGCAATGTGGATACCTAACTGACGAGCAGCCATACCCAAGTGCAATTCTAGTACTTGTCCGATGTTCATACGTGATGGCACCCCTAATGGGTTCAACATGATATCGATCGGTGTACCATCTGGTAAGAATGGCATATCTTCTTCCGGCATAATACGGGATACGACCCCTTTATTACCGTGACGTCCGGCCATTTTATCGCCTTCGTTGATTTTACGTTTTTGAACGATATACACACGAACTAGCATGTTCACACCTGGAGATAATTCGTCTCCAGCTTCACGAGTAAAAATCTTCACATCATGAACGATCCCGCCGCCACCGTGAGGCACACGTAGAGATGTATCACGAACTTCACGAGCTTTTTCACCAAAGATTGCATGTAGTAAACGTTCCTCAGCAGATAACTCAGTTACCCCTTTAGGCGTTACTTTACCTACTAATAGGTCGCCATCTTTAACTTCAGCACCGATACGGATAATTCCCATTTCATCAAGGTCTTTTAATGCATCTTCCCCGACGTTTGGAATTTCACGTGTGATTTCTTCAGGGCCTAATTTGGTATCACGAGCTTCTGATTCATATTCTTCAATATGGATAGAAGTATAGACATCATCTTTCACCAAACGACGGCTCATGATGATCGCATCCTCGTAGTTGTACCCTTCCCATGTCATAAATCCGACAAGTACGTTTTGTCCTAAAGCCATTTCGCCTTCTTCCATAGAAGGTCCATCAGCTAATGTATCGCCTTTTTCAACTTTTTCGCCTAAAAGAACGATTGGACGTTGGTTGTAACTTGTTCCTGAATTTGAACGACGGAATTTTGTTACCATATATTTATCTAATGCGCCATTGTCACGGCGAACGCGTACTTCTGATGCATCCACATATTCAACGACACCATCATGTTTACATAGTAAAGCAGCACCCGAGTCATGTGCTGATTTGTATTCCATACCAGTTCCCACAAGTGGTGAACGAGGTTGGATCAAAGGCACGGCTTGACGTTGCATGTTGGCACCCATCAAGGCACGGTTGGAGTCATCGTTTTCCAAGAAAGGAATACATGCAGTCGCCACGGCAACTACCTGTTTAGGTGAAACGTCCATATAATCGACTCTATCGATCGTTACTTCAAGGTTTTCACTTTGTAGACGAGCCATTACTAATTCTTCAGCAAAAGTGCCATCTTCATTTAAGCGTGAGTTTGCTTGCGCTACGATGTAGTGATCCTCTGTGTCAGCAGTTAAGTAATCTACTTGATCGGTTACTTTTCCTGTGGCACGATCCACACGACGATAAGGTGTTTCGATAAAGCCAAATTTATTGACTTTGGCATAACTTGATAAGCTGTTGATCAACCCGATATTCGGACCCTCAGGTGTTTCGATCGGACACATACGGCCATAGTGGGAATAGTGAACATCTCGAACTTCATAGCCGGCACGGTCACGAGTCAAACCACCAGGTCCTAAGGCAGATAGACGACGTTTGTGTGTCAACTCACCTAGAGGATTTGTTTGATCCATGAACTGTGATAACTGAGAAGAACCAAAGAATTCTTTGATACTTGCCACTACTGGACGAATATTGATCAATTGTTGTGGTGTCAATGTTTCAGTGTCTTGGATCGACATTCTTTCACGAACCACACGCTCCATACGAGCTAAACCAATACGGAATTGGTTTTGCAGTAATTCACCAACCGAACGAATACGACGGTTACCTAAGTGATCGATATCATCTACGTTACCGATGTCTTCTTGTAAGTTAAAGAAATAACTCATTGAAGCTACGATATCTGCTGGACGAACAGTTTTCACACTTGTATCAGGATAACCATTACCAATTACGTTAACGATGCGTTCTGGATCTTTTGGAGAAAGAACTTTGATTACTTGAACGGTCATCGGTTCAGTAACCACACCATCTTCACTTGGGTAATAGGTTACGCTGTTTAAGCCATTATCAATATGTTCACCTAATGTTTCCATTACTTGGTGAGTCAAGACTGTTCCTTTTTCAACAAGAATTTCTCCTGTTTCAGAATCAATCAATGTTTCTCCTAAAGTTAGGTTCAATAGACGAGTTTTTAGATCTAATTTTTTGTTGACTTTGTAGCGACCAACGTTTGCTAAATCATAACGTTTTGGATCGAAGAAGCGAGCGTTCAGTAAGTTACGAGAACTGTCAGCCGTTTTCGGCTCACCAGGTCGAAGACGCTCATAGATGTCTTTTAACCCTTCTTCGGTACGAGAATCGCTAGCATTTTTGTGTAAATCTTTTTCGATCGTATTACGTAAGCTTAAAGTTTCACCGAAAATTTCAAAAATCGTATCATCAGAGCCAAAACCTAAAGCACGAACTAATACAGTCAAAGGAATTTTACGTGTACGGTCGATACGTACGTAAGAGATGTCTTTTGCATCAGTTTCCATTTCTAACCATGCACCACGGTTAGGGATCACTGTTGAGCCAAAGCCTTCTTTACCATTTTTATCTACTTTTCCATGGAAATAAACACCTGGTGAACGTACTAATTGAGAAACGATAACACGTTCTGCACCATTGATGATAAAGGTTCCCATTTCAGTCATTAGAGGGAAATCACCGAAGAATACTTCTTGTGATTTGATTTCTCCAGATTCACGGTTTGTCAATCGTAGAGTAACGTGTAACGGTGCAGAATAGTTCGCGTCATGTGCACGCGCTTCTTCTACCGTATACTTAGGTTCTTTTAATTCATAATCCACAAATTCCAAAGATAAGTTTCCTTGAAAATCATCGATCGGTAAAATGTCCTCAAACATTTCTCTTAGTCCTTCATCTAAAAACCATTGGTAAGAGTCTGTTTGAATCTCGATCAAGTTGGGTAATTCCAACACTTCACTGATCCGGGCGAAACTTCTACGTTCGCGGTGTTTGCCGTATTTTACTACGTGTCCAGCCAAGCTCTTCACTCCTCTAATTAAAAGTCTATCAAAACACTAACCGAAAATATTTCTTTAACATTACAAATATTAAATATCTGTAATATTGAGCATTTTTTGCAGTTTTTAGGCAAAAAAAAACCAAAAATAGAATGTGCTCTTAAAAACTTCTCGTGCGTTTCTACTTTTGTTTCCCTATTAAAAACCGGAACGGACAATATTTCGTTCCTGCTTTGTCATTTTTCAGATAGTTTTTGCATCTATACATTGTACTTCCTTCTATAGTAAAAGTCAAGGGTTTTCGCAAACTTCAAACAGTCTATTTCTATCCAAAAAAAAGAGGCTGAGATAACTCTACGAGTTACTTCCCAACCTCTTTTGCATATCTCTTATTGAACTGTAGTTTCACCAGTAATTTCTGCGCCTTCTTTATCTAAAGTAGCAGAAGTTTTATATTCTTCTTTTTCAAAAGTTACGTTTCCTTCAACTTTTGTTCCGTTTAAAACAAAACCGTTCGCTTTAACCAAGATATCTCCTTTAACAGTTCCGTTAACGATATTGAAGTTTTCTGTTTCAACAACTAATTTAGGAACAGTCAATGTGTATTCATCTGTAATTTTTTTATCTGAATCTTGTGCATACAACGCTAATTTTCTATAAATATCGCCTGTTTTTTCGCCTTTATCGTGGAATTCTCCTGAAACAGTCACATCTTTGTCAAAAGTAAGATCTGCTGTTGCAGCAACGATCCAGTTTCCATCTTTACTCAATGCTTTTTCGATTACTTCTGGTTTGTCACTGATTGAAGCACCACTCACTGCATCTACACTTGAGCTCATTGATGTTTCTGTTTTGCTATCAGATGAGCTATCCTTAGAATCCTTATTGTCGCTGTTACATGCGCCTAACACCAATACTGTTGCCGCTAATGTTCCCAATGTAATTAATTTTTTTGAAATCATATATGCACTCCTACTCTCTGTTAATATTTGTTTGTTCAATCAAATTTTAGCATGGAAGCGGTAATATTCAAAAGTATATCTCTTCTTTTTTATATTTATTTTACATAATCGTAATTTTTATATAAAATAAATTGTCAGAAGATTTAAAATAATCAGTTGACATTCTACCAACTTTTCCTTTATACTAAAAACAATTCAATTTGCGGAGGGATTTTTATGACATACTCAATCAACCCACAACTGAATAACGCTTACTTTAGCTACTTTAGATAGTTTTGTATTCATGAAATCGTGGGTACAAACAGCAAAAACCTGTTTTTGTATCTATGATGGCTAGAGCGCTTTGTACTGAACAAACAGCCACGTAGACAATCCTAAGTGGCGAATAAAGAAGTGTTTACCTACGACTTTTATCAATCCATTTAGGCATATTGTCTGAATGGATTTTTTGTTTTATCAATATCAATCATAATTGGAGGAATCAAGATGAAAAAGAAACTAGTAGGACTAAGCATCGTATCAGCAGTAGCATTATTGACACTTGGCGCATGCAGCAATGATAACAAATCAGGTGGTGGATCAAACAGTGATAGTAAAAAAATCGGTGTTTTACAACCTGTTGAACACGGCTCACTAGATGCTGCGTTTGAAGGATTCAAAGACGGTTTAGCAGAAAACGGCTTTAAAGAAGGCGACAATCTGACGATCGAATACAGCAATGCTCAAAACGATCAAGCCCAATTAAAAAGTATGAGTGAAAAATTAGTCAAAGAAAAACCAGACTTACTTTTAGGAATTGCAACACCTGCCGCTCAGTCATTATTGAATGAAACAACTGATATTCCGATTCTAGTCACAGCAGTTACTGACTTAGTCAGCGCTAAATTAGTCAAATCAGATGATAAACCTGGCGGAAACGTGACAGGAACAACTGATATCGTCCCAATCGATAAACAAATTGCCTTGTTACTAAATATCGTGCCTGATGCAAAAACTGTCGGCATCATGTATAACGCAGGCGAGGCAAATTCTAAAATCCAAGCTGACATGGCTGAAAAAGCTTTAAAAGATGCTGGGATCAAAGCCAAAGTTTTAACAGCCAATTCAACAAATGACGTACAACAAGTAACGACAAGCTTAGCAAAAGATGTTGATGCGATTTATATCCCAACAGACAATACCTTCGCTTCAGCAGCTGCTGTTATCGGTGAAGTCGCGAAAGAACACAAAGTCCCTGTGATTGCAGGTTCGATCGATCAAGTAGAAGAAGGCGGCTTAGCAACTGTGGGGATCGATTATAAATCACTCGGCAAACAAACAGGTGTTATGGCAGCGAAAATTCTAAAAGGCGAAGCAAAACCTGTAGACATGCCTGTTGAAAAAGCGAAAGACTTAAAACTTTTCGTAAACAAAGAGATGGCAAAAGCCTTAGACATTGATCCAGATACTATCAAAGCACCTTAATTTTTTTCCCGCATTTTTAATCAAGAAATGCGGGAATACATAAACTATATTGAAAGAAGCTGATTTTATTGTTAGACATATTACTTTCCTCAACCTCTCAAGGTCTTCTTTGGTCCTTATTAGCCATTGGAGTTTTCCTAACTTACCGTATTTTAGACATTGCTGATTTAACGACAGAAGGAAGTTTTCCGCTAGGTGGTGCGGTGGCTGCCGTTATCCTGGCAAAAGATCCAGCCACCTGGCCTGATCCTATCCAATCGTTGTTCAATCTGCACTCGATGATACCACCTATTGTCGCATTACTTTTTGCTTTTATTGCTGGTATGTTGGCAGGTCTTGTTTCTGGTCTTCTACATACTAAATTAAAAATCCCTGCATTGTTAGCAGGAATCATCACCATGACTGGACTTTACAGCATTAACTCGCGAATCATGGGTGCTCCAAATATTTCTTTGATTGGGACAGATTCCATTTTCTCTCATGCTCAGTCCTTAGGTTTCACTAAAGTCAACAGTGCGATAGTTGTCGGCTCAATCATTGTGATTATAGTCATTGTTTTACTTGTTCTATTCTTTAGAACAGAAATTGGCTTAGCGACTCGGGCAACCGGTGACAATATCGACATGAGTGAAGCCAACGGAATCAAAACGGACAATATGAAAATCATCGGCTATATGCTTTCAAATGGTTGTATCGCTTTAGCCGGTGCTTTACTCGTACAAAATAATAACTTTGCTGATTTAAATTCTGGTATTGGAACCATCGTTATTGGGCTTGCTTCGATCATCATCGCCGAAGTTCTATTCAAAAACAAATCACTTGGTCTACGTTTAATTACGATTGTGATTGGTGCTATTTTGTATCGCTTTATCCTAGCCTGCGTTTTAGAATTACGCGTTGACCCAGCAGATTTAAAATTATTCTCAGCAATCATCTTAGTCATCTGTCTATCTTCACCACTGATTCAAAAAAAATTAGGACTTTCAAAACTAGGGAAACGTAAAGGAGGCGCAAATTGATGGAACCTGTATTAACAATCAAAAACTTACATCAATATTTTGAACGTGGAACAGTCAATGAAAACCACGTATTAAAAGGAATTGATTTGACTATCAACCAAGGTGAGTTCATAACAATCATCGGCGGAAATGGTGCTGGTAAATCTACTTTGCTAAATAGTATTGCCGGAACGTTACCGATTGAAGAAGGTCAATTAACTTTAAATGGCAAAGACATCACCAAACAGCGAGTTGTCGCTCGCTCCAAACAAATCAGCCGTGTTTTTCAAGATCCTAAGATGGGGACCGCTGTTCGCTTAACGGTGGAAGAAAATATGGCCCTTGCTATGAAACGCGGGAAAAAACGTGGGCTAGGAAATGGTGTTCGCAAAAATAACCGCAATTTCTTTAAAGAGCAGTTAGCCAGCTTGAATTTAGGATTAGAAAATCGTTTAGGTACAGAAATTGGGTTATTATCTGGCGGACAACGTCAAGCAATCACGCTACTCATGGCTACCTTGATTCGCCCAGAATTGATTTTATTAGATGAACATACCGCAGCTCTTGACCCTAAGACATCGATCACAGTTATGGAGCTGACTGAAAAATTGATCCAAGAACAAAACTTAACGGCCTTCATGGTAACTCATGATATGGAAGATGCGATTCGTTACGGTAATCGTTTGATCATGCTTCATCAAGGTCAAGTCGTAGTAGATGTACCTGCCGAGCAGAAAAAAGATTTGACTGTGAATGAATTAATGGATATGTTCCATAAAAATAGCGGTACAGAATTAAAAGATGATCAATTATTGTTAGCTTAAACAAAAAAGGAACTTGAGCGTATCGTGCACTCAAGTTCCTTTTTCTATTTATTTGATTGGCTATTAGCCACCTATTAAAAAGTCTAAAACGTTCCAACCGTCAGATGTTTGTCCTCGGTATAACTCCGTAAATCCGCATCTCGTACAGCTAACTGTGATAAATTTTTTGTTTTGTACATCAAATATTTTTGCAAAGTTCCCTCCAGTTGCTTGAAACTGATCGGAAACATAGTGTTCATTTCCACACTTATCACACACATATTGTTGCTTTTCCATTCTTCCCCACTCCATCTCTATATATGATTACGATTATTTCTCGTTCCTACCATTTAAGTATAACAAGCTTTCAAAAAGAAATCATACATCCTAAGAAGGATTTTCTCCTCCTCTTTCAGCCGTATTGTGGTTGACCCACCTTCCTCCCATCAGATACAATAAAACTACTATAAAGGAGCGAAGCATATGTCTACGAAAAGCCAGGTGTTAACCTTATTAATGAAACAGGCGCCCGAATTTATTTCAGGAGAAGAAATGGCGCAACAACTTTCTTTATCTCGAACAGCGATTTGGAAAGCAATCAACGAATTGAAAAAAGAAGGACATCATATTTCTAGTAGCCGCAAGAAAGGTTACTGCTATGATCAATCAGATGTTTTATCTGCAGAAGGCATTTATCTAACGCTGAATCCTGAAACACCGAAGCTTTCGATCACTGTTCTGAATTCCTCAGAATCCACAATGAAAGATGCTAAATTAGCAGCAATCAATGGGGAAGCAAATAATACCTTAATTGTTGCTGACGCTCAAGAAGCTCCAAAAGGGCGGTTTGGTCGCCCTTTCTTCTCAAAAGCAGGCAGCGGCATCTACATGAGCATGTTGTTAAGACCTAATCAAAACTTCGAAGAAATGGCTCAGTACACTGTGATCATGGCTGTAGCAGTTGCTCGTGCGATGGATAATTTGACCTCAGAACAAACCGAAATCAAATGGGTCAACGATATTTATATCAATGAAAAAAAAGTCTGCGGTATTTTATCAGAAGCGATGAGCGATGTAGAATCCGGTCAAATTTCAAATGTCATTATTGGTATGGGAATCAATTTTTCTTTAAAGCAAAATGAATTTCCGGAAGATCTAAGAGAAAAAGCGACCTCTTTATTTCCAGAAAAAGAACCTACGATTACACGAAACGAATTGATTGGAGAAATTTGGAATCAATTTTATAACATACTAAATCAGCTACCAGAACAACGTTTCTTAGAAGGATATCGCCAAAAATCCTTTGTCCTTGGGAAAACTGTTTCATTTACACAAGCAGGTGTTGACTATGAAGGTATCGCCACTGCAATCAACGATCATGGTGAATTAGTTGTCCAACTTCAAGATAAAACCGAAAAGGTACTTTCTTCTGGAGAAATTAGCCTAAGCAGTATAAATCCAACGATATAGTTTTTCACTAAACGACAAAACATTAAGAATTTCTTAAGAAAAACAGATTTTTTCTTACAACTATTTTCCTTAAATTTCATTCATGTTACATTTATGTTGCAGATGATTACGAATGTTACGAAAAAGGGGAATAGTCATGAAAAAATTTGTTTTTTGTTTAGTCGCATTAACTCTTGCTCTACCTATCACAAGCTTTGCAGAAGAAACACCATCTACATCTGAGGCTTCAACAATTGAAACTTCTTCAGTAGAAACAACACAGGATTCAGAAAAAGATGACCAGGCTACAGTGAATAGTACCGTGTCGTCCACAGAAAGCTCAGATTCCGCAGAAACATCCAGCACCACCCAAAATGCGTATGGTGATCTTATCTCTACAACCCTTGTTGTATTTCAAGGAGAAAAAGTGACCGCTGAAATGCTCAATCAAGATGGTGGTTATCATGGTGCTGCATTTCAAGATCTGAAGCTTGTAGACGAGGCTTCAACAGATAAGCTAGCAAAAATTTAGTAAAAGTTAGCTTTATGCTTTACCCTTGGGAAGAGGATCAAGGAGAAAAACAAGAAGTTACTCTAAATATGGAGTATCTGGTAGTCAAAACTATACCAACTTACAATATCCAGTTTATCTCTTATGATTCTGATAACAATCAAGTGCAAGGAAGAGTATTATCGGTAGATGGAACACCAACAAGCAATGTGCCTATTTATGGAAAAAATACTGCTAACTACAATGTAGTGCCCTCAAGCATAAAAGAGTTCTATCCATTTGTTAAACTAAATAGTCCTGTTTTGACAGATGCGCAAGGTTACTTTACATTGCCTTATCAAGATAACTACAGTTTCTTTGCCTTTAACAGGGACTCTAGTGACTATTCACCTATCTATACTTTAAATGACCAAGCTTTCGCTGGTGCCGCTGCAACTGCAGACACGTCTAAACCAAATGAACGCACAGAATCATCTTCTACTAAAAAAGAAGAAAATAAAAAAGGTCTATTCCCTAATACAGGAGAAAAGAAAGCTGTTTACCTTTCAATTGCCGGTATTGCTATTATTTTACTAGGTGTACTATTTCTATTCATTAAAAGTAAAAAAAAATAAAAAGTAGTTTATGAAAAAGGGTTGTTAAAATAGATCATAAAAAAGAAGGAAGCAGAATCGTTGTTGATTACTGCTTCCTTCTTTTTTATTTATATTTTTCTGAAATAATTGTTAGTAGTAAACCTAATAAATAACTTCCGTTAAATGCTATCAAGTTTTTTATCGAATAACCAAAGCTTTTAGGGCGTGGCAATTCTTTTTTGAACAGCTGAAGATTTTTCCAAACAACTGGTAACGATAGGAATACAGTCAAAATTGGCCAACGATACACGCCAAATGGCAATCCAATCAAAACAACCGCGTAACAAGTCAACATCAACAGTTGAAATAAAATCACACCCTGCTTCCGGCCAATATAATAAACCAGTGTATACCGATGATTTTCAATATCTGTATCTAAATCCCTCAAATTATTGGCTAGCATGATATTCGCAATCGTAAACACCATCGGTAAAGATGCCCAAATAATTGCTAATACTGCCCATAAATTCCCCGTCAAAGCAAACGTCCCTCTAGCCCAATCCAATAGTAAATAAAACGGCGGATTCACTTGTACATTCAAATAAATCGTCATCGCAAAAATACCCAACCCCATTGTAAAACCGCTGAACACCTCACCTAAAGGCATTCGAGATAACGGAATCGGACCAAATGTGTAAAAAATACCAATAAAACAGCAGACACCGCCCATCACTAAAAATAACCACCCTGTTTTAACAGTCAAATAAATCCCGATAACTGCTGAAAAAGCGATCATTCCAAAAATCATATTTCTAACAAGAATCGGTGAAATCCCAGAACTGCCAATAATATTCTCTTCGTATTTATACACTTGAGATTTTGCTTTCTTAAAATCCATATAATTATTGATTGCGGTCGTCGCCATGTCAAATACAACCATTCCAATGAAAAACAGCAATGTATAGCCTACTTGAAACTGATTAAAATAAGCGATCGAAAATAACACCCCAATTGCAAAGGGAAATAGACTTGCTAGTTTCGTCTGAATTTCCACAACTTGCAAAAACACTTTCAAAGACATATTCGTTCTCCTTATTTCAGGTCTTTACGATCACCCATTGTATAACCTGAATCTTTTCCTAATTCAAAAGCTTTTTCAATATCTTTACTTACAAATACTTTGTCTTCTTTCGTGACAAAAATTACATCAACATCTTTCAAACCTTCAGCATACTCCAACCCTTTTTTGACACCCATTGCGAATACAGCTGTTGATAAGCCATCTCCATCGATTGATTCTTTTGTGATCACTGTAACGCCAGCAATATCATTATCGAATGGATAGCCCGTTTTCGGATCAAACAAGTGGTGGTAGTTTTTGCCATCTACTTCTAAAAAGCGTTCATAGATTCCAGAAGTGACTAAAGTTTTGTTACTTTCTTGAATAGTTCCAATTACTGTATTACGTGCTTTATTAGGATCTTGAATGCCAACATTCCAGTCCATATCTTTACCGCGAGGACTGTGACCAAGTACATAAACATTTCCGCCTAAGTCAACGATTGCTGTTGTCACACCGTTATCTTTTAAAACTTTCACGACTTCATCAGTGATAAATCCTTTAGCGATCGCACCTAAATCCAATTGCATACCTTTTTCTTCAAGATAAACCGTTTTGTCCTCATCATTTAATTTTACTTTATGATAGTCAACTAATTTTAATGCTTGATCGATCTCTTCTTGTGAAGGCTTGCGAGCATCATCAAAACCAATATGCCACAACTGTGTAATTGGTCCGATTGCCATATCAAAACCGCCTGAAGAATCCTCACTATATTCATATGCTCGTTTCAACAATGGATAAATGTCATCAGAAACTTTAACTGGTTTAACGCCAGCTTGTTCATTGATTGCATCTATTTCTGAGCCTTTTTCATTTACAGTGATCTTATCGCCTAATTCTTTCACTCGATCAAACGCTTTTTTCAAGACCTCTTCTTTACCATCGTCATAAATTCTTACTTGTACATACGTCCCTAGAAGTGATTGTTGATCTGAATAAGGTTCTTTGTTGATTTTTGATTCCTCAGTTTTTGAATTGCATCCTGCTAGAATGACTAAAAATAATGCTGCTATTAAAATGATCAGTGATTTTTTGTTTTTCATTGTATCCCTCTTTCTAAATAGAAAATTGTCTTGTTTATAGTAGCGCTTTTTTTCGTGAATGGGAAGGATTTTCTATCTGCTATTTATGTATTTTGATAAAAATAAAAGCAGAATTCAGAGTAATACCTGAATTCTGCCACATATATACTTTTTAGTTCACTTGTGTAAAAAATTATTTTTTCATTACGATGTTGTCTACAACGATTTCGTCAGTGTTGCCTTTTTCAGCAGCATTGATCAATTGTTCAGCGTAAGTTACAAATGAATGAGAACTGTGAGTTGCACCAGTTACTACTTCAACATTTGCAGCTGAACCGTCTTTTTCGTTCATCGCTTTAACTAATTCTTCGTTTAAAGTTTTGATGTATTCTGCTGGACCTACGCCTGATTTGTCTTTCATATTTTTGTTGTAGTCAGCGTCATCTTTTTTAGATTTGCCTTCATCATTAACGTTATCGTAGTTAGATTCAGTTACTTTGCCATCTTTAACAACGATTGAAAATTCAGTGTGGTAGCCATTTGAGTTATTTTTTTCTTTCAATGAATACGTACCATCTTTAAGGTCAGCACCATTGTCGATTTCGATTGTTTTAGTATCGCCAGCTTGAGCTGCTTGAACTAATTGTTGTGCATAGTTTTGGAATGATTCACTTGAGTGAGTCGCACCAGTTACTACTTCTACGCCGTCAGCGCTTTGTGCTTTAACAAAAGAATCGTTTAATTCTTTGATGTATTCAGCAGGGCCTACGCCTGATTTGTCTTTCATATTTTTTTCATAGTCTTTATCGTCTGCTTTTGATTTACCGTCAGCATTGATATTGTCATAGTTAGATTCAGTGATTTTGCCATCTTTAACAGTCATTTCAAATGTTGCACGGTAACCGTTAGATTCATTTTTTTCTTCTAATTTATAAGTACCATCTTGTAAATCTGCACCAGCTTCTTTTTCTGTTGCTTTAGAAGTTTCAGCTGTTTTTGATGTTGCAGTACTTGAGTCAGATGATTTTGCAGTATCTTTCTTTTGATCTGATCCACATGCTGCTAATAAAAGAGATGAAAGTGCGATAGCTGTGAAGCCCTTTACAATTTTGTTCATTTTCATTTTTGTTCACCTTTTCCTTTTCTTAAACGTTCCACAAATTTTGTTTGTGATATAATTTACATTCTATAGAAAATTACGATTATGTCAAATACATTTATAAAAGAAACATAAAAATTTACCCGTTTTTCACGCTTTTTTAATAAAAAAAAATTATTTCCTATATTTATGAATTGTTATTAGACAAAACTTGTAAATCGCTATATAATGAATTCGATTGTGTATTTATTATCATTTTTTATTTTATTTTTAAGGAGCGGATTATCAATGACAAAGCAAAAAATTGTCGTTGTGGGAGCTGGTTATGCTGGAGTTTCAGCTACTAAATTTTTAGCAAAAAAATTGAAAAAAGATTCTGACGTTGAGATTACTCTAATTGATCGTCATTCTTACCACACCATGATGACTGAGTTGCACGAAGTAGCTGGAGGACGTGTTGAGCCTTCTGCGATTCAATACGACTTACAACGTTTATTCTCACGTAAAAAGAATGTCACTCTTGTAACAGACACTGTAACTGGTATCGATAAAGACAAAAAAGTCGTTCAAACGAAGTTAGGTTCTTATGAATTTGACCAATTGATTATCGGTATGGGTGGCGAGCCAAATGATTTTGGTACTCCTGGGGTTAAAGAACATGGCTTTACTTTATGGTCTTTTGAAAACTCTTTGAAAATTCGTGAACATATCTTGGAAACAGTTGAAAAAGCAGCAATCGAACCAGATCCAGAAGTTCGTAAAGCGATGCTTACATTTGTTGTCTGTGGTTCAGGATTTACTGGTATCGAAATGGTCGGCGAACTAATCGACTGGAAAGATCGTCTTGCAAAAGAATTCAAACTTGATCCTAATGAATTTACATTAATGGTCGTTGAAGCAATGCCGACAATCTTGAATATGCTATCTCGTAATGACGCAGCCAAAGCTGAACGTTATTTAGAGAAGAAAAATGTGAAATTGTTGCTTAATGCACCAATCGTTGAAGTAGCTGCAGACCACATCAAATTAAAAGATGGTTCGACAGTTCCAACACACACATTGATCTGGACTGCTGGTGTTAAAGCGACTTCTGACGCTGCTGACTTCGGTTTAGAATCAGCTCGCGGTAATCGTTTGATTGCTAACGAATTTATGCAAGCCAAAGGATATGAAGATAAAAACATTTATATCGTTGGTGACTTGGTGTATTACGAAGAATTTCCTGAAACACCAACTCCACAAATCGTTCAAGCAGCTGAACAAACAGGTCATACTGCCGCTGCGAATATCGTAGCTGACATTAAAGGTGGCGAAAAACACAAATTCAAAGGAAATTATCAAGGATTCATGGTTTCTGTCGGCTCTAAATGGGGTGTGGCAAACTTATTTGATAAAATTCACCTTAGCGGTTTCTTAGCAATTATTATGAAACACATCGTTAACTTGAAATATTTCTTTGATATCCGTTCTGGTTATTACATGTTCCAATATATTATGCATGAGTTCTTCCATATTAAAGATGACCGCAATGTAACACGCGGACACTCTTCTCGTTATGGTAATGTTTTATGGAGCGTTCCATTGCGTGTATTCTATGGTATGGTTTGGTTAGTGGAATCAATGAAGAAAATTGTCGGAACAGGGGATTACTTGAAACCAAGCACTTGGTTTGGTGACGGTTCATGGTTTACTGATAAAGTTGCGTTCCCATTCCCATGGTTACAAGAACAAGTAACAACAGGCGCATCTGCCGCTGGTGGTGGTGCTGAGGCAACTGAAACAACAGCTAAAGCTGCTCAATTTGGTTTAAGCTATGCATATGGTGAAGAACCAATGCAAGTGTTCGATCACATGCCTAAATGGTTTGAAAGTGTCATGAAATTCATGATGCCAAATCAAGAAGTTGCTTTATTCATGCAAAAATTCATGACGATCGTTGAAGTATTGATTGCTTTAGCATTGATCGCTGGATTATTCACTTGGTTAAGCAGTGCAGCTACAATTGGTTTGACAATTGCCTTCTGTCTATCAGGCATGTTCTACTGGGTAAATATTTGGTTTATCTTTGTAGCCTTCGCTTTGATGAACGGATCTGGACGTGCACTTGGTTTAGACCGCTGGGTTATCCCTTGGGTACAACGTACACTAGGTAAATGGTGGTATGGTACACCTAAATCCAGATATAGCAGCAAATAATTCCTTTTATAGTAAAAAACTAAGAGAGTTCTAGGTTTACTCCTAGAACTTTCTTTTCTCATTATGATAATTAGTTACGACTAAAAACAACAAAGGAGAGGAAAGAGTTGAATTTTAAAGAGTTTATCCAAAAAAGTTATTTGCGTCCCTGGGATATTGTGATCATTTTACTTTTAACGATCAGTTCTTTCTTGCCCCTTGTTGTTTTCAGTATGCAAAATACTGCACAAGATGATGCAACAAAACAAGCAGTATTAAAAGTGGATGGCGAAGTTATCAAAGTCTTCGAGCTGAAAGAAGATGGCCCCACTTATACATACAAATATGAAGCAGCTGATGGTGATTATAACTTAATTGAAGTCAGTGGAGACAGAATCCGTATGGTTGAAACAAACTGCGGAGATCAAATTTGCGTACAACGAGGATGGATATCTAAAGCCGGAGAAACACCGATTGCTTGTTTGCCCCACAATTTATTCATCACAGTTGAAGCTTCTGACGGGAGTGAGGATGGCAGTTTGATTTATTAAACATTGCCAGTATATTATGAGCAAATTACAAAAAAACATCTATATTTCCATGTTAGTCGCCCAAGGTGTAATCATTGGGTTGATTGAAAATATGATTCCTTATCCCTTTGCTTTCGCTCCGGGTGCAAAATTAGGACTAGCTAATTTGATTACAATCATCGCTATTTTTACGATGCGCAAAAGAGATAGTTTCTTTTTAGTTTGTATGCGTCTGATTTTGACGACCTTACTTGGAGGAACCATTTCTACCTTCTTTTACAGCGCTAGTGGTGCGTTACTTAGTTATTTTGGTATGCTGCTAATTATGCAGTTAGGTCCAAAACGTGTCAGTATTATCGGTATTAGCGCTGCTGGTGGATTTTTGCATAACGTTGGACAACTATTGACTACTTGTTTCTTTGCTCAATCATGGGCTCCTATGCTATATCTACCATTTCTCTCGATTATCGGTCTCTTGTCGGGGATTGCGATAGGAATTGCAGCGAACTATTTACTGCGCCATGTGCAAACCTTACGACAGTTTCAATTAAATTATGAATCGACAACAAAACATAAATGGAGTCAATATTTCCAGTAACAATATAGTCTGACTGAGTAAAATTAAAGGAGTCATTTTATGAACATTCATCCAATGTGGAAAAAATATCCTGAACTAGCAAAAGAATTAAATAATACCTTGAAGCTGATGGAAAATAGTGTCAATTTAAAAAATAAGGAAGTAGAGAATGCGGTCATGTCCATGATTCATTCTGGCGGAAAATTACTACGCCCGGCCTATCAACTTTTATTTTCACAATTTGGGGAGAAAAAAGAGCCTAAAAAAGCCGTTGCTTTAGCTGCAGCCATCGAACTTCTACACACAGCAACATTGATACATGACGATATCGTAGATGATGCAGATATCAGACGTGGCTTACCAACTATACGTTCTCAATTCGGCAATAGCACCGCCGTTTATGCCGGTGATTATTTATTTGTCAGCTGTTTTAAATTATTAGCTGATTACTCTTCTTCATTAAAGAGTATCCAACTAAATTCTAGAAGCATGGAAAAAATATTGAGCGGCGAATTAGGCCAAATGGACAATCGCTATAACCTTGACATGACGATCGATCAATACCTTGAGAATATTTCTGGTAAAACGGCTGAGCTTTTTTCATTAAGTTGCTTCGTTGGCGCTTATGAAAGTGGGACTTCAGAGCGATTTGCTAAAAATTGTGGAAAGATTGGGGAAAACATTGGGATTGCTTTTCAAATTATTGATGACGTTTTAGACTACACACAAAGTCCTGAACAAATTGGCAAACCCGTGTTGGAAGATGTCCGTCAGGGAATTTATTCACTGCCTCTTCTATACGCTTTAGAAGAAGGACGTGACACATTACTTCCTTATCTTAAAAAAGGCGAAGCTCTAACTGAGGCTGAAACCAATAAAATCTACGAACTAGTTCATTCATTCGGTGGGGTAACTAAAGCACAGAAACTTGCTGAAAAATATACGCAACAAGCATTAAAGGGGATTAAGAAGTTACCTGAAACGTCCACTGATGCTAAAAATGAATTATTAACAATCACACAAGCGATTCTTGCAAGGACAAATTAAAAATAGGTTAGGCCCTAGTCAATTATCGGCCTAACCTATTTTTTTCACCATCTGATTGTAGCATCTACACTATTATCAAAACTTAAAGGATGAGAAAAACTAAAAATCAGTTTTTTCTCATCCAATTTTTTTATCTCATCGTCACAAATTCTTCTGAACCTGTCGGATGAATCGCTACTGTATTATCGAAATCTTTTTTCGTAGCACCCATTTTTATTGCAACAGCAAAACCTTGTAACATTTCATCTACGCCTAGACCAATACCATGTAGTCCAACGATTTTTTCCTCTTCACCAACACACACCAATTTCATATCGCATTTTTGACGGTACTCACCTAATGCAAAATACATTGGAGTAAAAGTAGATTGATAAATTTTGATGTTTTCATCACCATATTTTTCTTCTGCTTCTTTTTCAGTTAAACCAACTGTAGCAACTGGTGGATGAGTAAAGACAACGGTAGGAATTGTTTCATAATCCAAGTACTCATTTTCTTTGCCATTGAATAAACGTTCTGATAATCTTCTTCCTGCTGCTATTGCTACAGGTGTTAAATCGATTTTACCGATCACATCTCCAACCGCATACACGCCAGCTTGTGTTGAGTTTTGGAACTTATCAACTTTTACATAGCCTTTATCTGTTAGCTCAATATGGGTATTTTCTAACCCTAAAGTATCCGTATTCGGTTGACGACCAGTTCCGAATACAATACTGTCAGCAGTAATCTTAGTCCCGTTTTCAAAAGTGATCATCAATTCTCCTGATTCAAACTTCTCGATAGAACGAGGAGTTGAATGAGGATAAATATGCATACCGTCTTCAATATAATGCTCAACTACTTTTTCAGAAAGCATTTCATCAAATTCTCGTAACGGGCGCTCTTTTCTAAATGCCCAATGTGTTTCTGCGCCTAATCCATGGATTGTTCCAGCAAGTTCAGCAGCTATATAGCCTGCACCGATAAATACTACTCGTTTCGGCAATTCTTCTAAAGCAAAAAAACCATTAGAATCTATCGCATATTCTTCACCAGGAATCCCTAATTTTTTAGGGCGTCCGCCGGTAGCAATCAAAATATGAGGTGCAGTATAGGTTTCGCCGCCTGCTTCAATTGTATGATCATCAACAAATGTTGCATATTCAGCTAAAACTTCTACTTTGTTGCTATCTAAACCGCGATGATAAGCTGTATGTAAATTGTTGATATAAGCTTCACGATTTTGAACGAGTTTTTTAAAGCTAAATGCCTTTACATCTACGTCAAATCCATATCCTTCAGTATCACGCCTCATCATTTCCATCATTGAACTAGCTTGCCACATTACTTTTTTTGGTACACAGCCAACATTGACACACGTTCCGCCAATATCTGCGGCTTCAATCAATAAAACCTTAGCCCCATGCATACCTGCACGATTAGCAGAAGCAATTCCGCCGCTACCGCCGCCGATTACGATGTAATCATATTGTTTTGACATAAACTCACTTACCCTTCCTGCAATGAAAGGGACAAGCCATAACAGCTAATCCCTCACTCTTATTATTTATTTCTTCTTACGAATCATATCCCCAACTGCTACTGGTTCTTCAACTGGCATTGTTAAAATCATCATTGGATTTGGTGCCCGATCGATTGACTCGCCGTCTTCATTATACATAACTTCTACTGTTTGATGGAAGTGATTGAACCCAGGACCGTAAAATTCAATTTCATCGCCTACGCTAAAATGATTTCTTTGACGAATCGTTGCTACTTTTGTTTCAGGATCATACGCCATAACTTCTCCAATAAATTTATATTGAGGTATCTTGCGGCGTTCTCCAAATAATTGTTCTTCATCGGTCGGTACATGGTAATAAAAACCCGTTGAAAGCTCTCTTTGTGCGACTTTCCAAAGTTCATCGATCCATTCTTGTTTGCATTCATAATTTTCAGGATCTTCCATATATGTATCGACAGCTTTTTTGTAAACATTCGCTACTGTAGAAACATAATGAATAGACTTCATTCGTCCTTCAATTTTAAAGCTATCAACACCATTTTGAATCAGTTCAGGGATATGCTGGATCATCGCCATATCCACCGCACTCATTGAAAATTCTTCTTCGACTTCACCTTTATCTGTTAAACTTGTGCGCTCAGCACCAAAAGGCATATCGTAAAGCTCATACTTCCAACGACAAGATTGTGAACAACCGCCACGGTTCGCATCACGCATTGACATGTGATTAGACAACGTACATCTACCTGAATAAGAAATACACATTGCTCCGTGGATAAACGCTTCGATTTCAACATCTGTATTTTTACGAATTTCTGCCACTTCGTCCATTGATACTTCACGCGCTAAAACGACACGTTCTAATCCTTCATTTTTCCAAAATTCTAATGTTTCATAATTAGTAGCTGAAGCTTGTGTAGACAAATGGATCGGTAAACCTGGAGCTTCCGATGCACAAATTTCAATCAAAGCTGGATCAGACACGATTACTGCAGAAATACCAACGTCGCGGATTTCTCTGAAAAAGTCGCCTGCTCCTTCTTGATTTCCTTCATGAGTGACCATGTTTGCTGCCACATATACTTTTGCGCCATGTTCATTGGCAAATGCTACGCCTTCGATCATATCTTCTTTTGTGAAATTACCTGCACGGCTGCGTAATCCATAAGCATTTCCGCCAATGTATACCGCATCTGCGCCATAATGAATAGCTGTTTTTAGTTTTTCTAGCGTCCCTGCCGGTGCTAAGACCTCGGGACGCTTCAGTGTTCGTTCGTTTGTCATGTGTTTTTTCTCCTTATTTTATCTCGTCTGGATCTAAGTCAAAGAATCCGATATCTAAGCCGCGATTTTCTGGATGTAAAGCTTCGATCTTATCAATTGCTTTTTGAGCTTGTTCACTCGACCAAAGACCTGTTTCGATTTTTTCTTTTGCATCTACGAATAGTTTTGCTACTTCTACAAAATTTTCTCCGGGCGCATAGATCCCATCAAGTTTCCACTTTGTGTAATTATACTCATGAAGTTTGTCCAGTTCACCAACTAAATTTACATCATTATCCGCAAAAATATGCGTGCCATGGCTATCTTCGTAAATTGAATAGTGTGTCTCTTCTTTTTTAGGTTCAGATATAAACAACCCACGCTCTTTGCCTGCTGATTCATCGTTTTTAGTAAAATTATAATAGTTTTGCAGTAATGGACGTTTTGATTGATGGATACATGTGGCACCATACACAAGAACTTCCGCCGGAACCATCAAGTTATCCTTCATCTCTTTCATTTCTTCAAAAGGAACTTCACGGGCTAATACTGCACCGATTGCTCCACGTTTCGCC
This sequence comes from Candidatus Enterococcus ikei, assembly GCF_017316105.1. Classification (NCBI taxonomy): domain Bacteria; kingdom Bacillati; phylum Bacillota; class Bacilli; order Lactobacillales; family Enterococcaceae; genus Enterococcus; species Candidatus Enterococcus ikei. The sequence goes on along the minus strand of NZ_JAFLWD010000017.1, from coordinate 4,453 downwards.
CAGAAATTGATTTGGCGAGAGCTAGTCACTAAGGTTTCACCATCGTAAATATATGGGATATTGATTCCATCACGTTGCATCACAAATACAACCCCTGGATCACCGACTGTGACTTGATCTACTTTGATTTCTTGCAAGAATGCCAAGTATTCTGGAACTTTCTTCATTTTTTCAGGATGCATAATCCCATTTAATGCAATCGTTACTTTTTTATCGACTTCGTGCGCTTTTTCGGTAATGATCCGCTGTTCCTCACGCGAAAATGATGTTGGCAAGCGCAATCCGAACATCTCTTCACCAATGTATAAATTATCTACTCCTACTGCTAATAACGCCTCTGCTTGTTCAATAGATTCAGCAGTCGCAATAAGTTCAATCATTTTGTATCCTCCTTTAAAAGCTGAATGAACCGTTTAGTATCGACTATTTTTATCTTTTTTCGAGATGCTGGTTCATGAAGCTAGATAGTTTAAAAGCTGAGTTAGCCTCTGAGGCTAAACAATTTTAAAAACTGAAATGAAACTTTTTATCTTTTCTACAGTCTTCTAACAACTGTTTTATAGTAGCACAGGTTCACAAACTTTCCAATAGTCTCTCTTTATTTTAAGGTTCATTTTTCACAAAATAAATGCTGTCGATTTACTTTTACTAAAGTAAAAAAGCTGTACAAAACAGATTCGTTTTGCACAGCGAATTATTGATTTTTTGATTAAATTGTTTGTAATACTTGTTCTGGTTTAGGCGACTTAACATTCAACGTTATTTTGCCTTTACTTGCACCAATCGTTACTTTATCACCCAGATGGATTTGACCAGAAAGCAAAGCTTCACTTAATCGATCTTCTACTTCTTTTTGCAACGCTCGGCGAATCGGACGTGCGCCATATTCTGGATCAAAACCAACTTTTCCTATTACTTCGATAGCTGCTGCCGTGATTTTCACATTAACATCTTGTTCTCTCAATCGTTGAACAATTGATTTGCTCATGATTTTTACGATTTCATGAATTTCCGCTTGATCTAATGAACGGAAGACAACTGTTTCATCTACACGGTTCAAAAACTCTGGACGGAATGCTTTTTTCAATTCTTCCATGATTCGTTTTTGCATTGCATCGTAGTCTTTTGTTAGGTCTTTTACATTAAACCCGACATTTTTTTCTTCACGAATCGCTGTTGCACCTATGTTTGACGTCATGATCAAAATCGTATTTCTAAAATCGACTTTACGTCCTTTAGAATCTGTTAAGTGTCCATCATCTAATACTTGCAACAGAATATTGAATACATCAGGGTGAGCTTTTTCTACTTCATCCAGCAAAATAACAGAGTATGGTTTTTGACGAATTTTTTCAGTCAATTGTCCGCCTTCTTCATAGCCAACATATCCTGGAGGGGAACCGATCAAACGGCTGGTACTGTATTTCTCCATAAACTCAGACATGTCTACTCGTACCAAAGCATCTTCACTACCAAACATTGTTTCAGCTAATGCTTTTGCTAGTTCTGTTTTACCTACACCTGTTGGACCTAAGAACATAAATGAACCGATTGGTCTATCTGGATCTTTTAATCCGCTACGAGCTCGGCGAATAGCACGTGAGACAGCTTGAACAGCTTCATCTTGACCAACAACTCTATGATGCAGAATGCTTTCTAATTCAAGTAAACGATCGCTTTCTTTCTTCTCCAATTGTTGCAATGGCACACCTGTCCATTGGGAAACAACATTGGCAACGTCTTGTTCAGTGACACGATTAGCATAGCCAGAAGCTTCTTTTTGTTCTAATAATAGAATGTTTTCTAGTTTTCGAGCTAATTTCTTCTCTTTTTGGCGTAGTCTGGCTGCACTTTCAAAGGACTGCGACTGAATCGCTTCTTCTTTTTCTTGAACCAAACGAGCAATTTCTAAGCGTAAGTTATTGATTTCAGAAGGTTCATCTGCCAGATCTAAACGAACTTTGGCTGAAGATTCATCCATTAAATCAATAGCTTTATCTGGTAATTGACGGGAATTAATGTAACGTACTGATAGCTGAACCGCCGCATGTAGTGCGTCATCTGTGATTTCTACACCATGATGTTCTTCATAACGAGAACGCAAGCCTTTTAAAATTTCTTCAGCTTCTTCAGGGGTCGGTTCATCAACTTGCACACGAGCAAAACGACGTTCCAATGCTGAATCTTTTTCGATATATTTTTGGTATTCATCTAGTGTTGTTGCACCGATCGTTTGCAATTCTCCTCTTGCAAGTGCCGGTTTTAAAATATTCGATGCATCGATCGCACCTTCAGCACCACCTGCACCGATTAAGGTATGCAATTCATCGATAAACAAAATCACTTCACCATCTTGATAAATTTCATCGATTACTTTTTTTAGTCGATCTTCAAATTCACCACGATACTTAGTCCCAGCAACTAACGCTCCCATATCCAACATCATCAAGCGTTTTTCTAACATATCTTCTGGCACTTCACCGTTCACGATTTTTTGTGCTAAACCTTCAGCAATTGCTGTTTTACCGACACCAGGTTCGCCAACTAAAACTGGGTTATTTTTTGTCCGACGGCTTAGAATTTGAATCAATCGTCTAACCTCTTGTGAACGTCCGACCACAGGATCAAGATTATTTTCACGTGCTAATTTCGTTAAATCACGTGCTAATGAATCTAAAGTTGGTGTTCCTTTTGGTGCTGCTTTTTGAGCTTGATTATTACGACGACGTCCAACATTTCCACTCATTTGCGGATCAGTGATTCCTATTTTTTTCATTAATAGCTGACGCATTTTTGATAAACTTAAACCTAAATTTAATAAAATACGTGAAGCCAATATATCTTCGTCTCTTAATAAACCTAGTAAAATATGCTCTGTGCCAATATTTGGTGCACCTAAACGTTTCGCTTCATCACCTGCATAGGCAAAAATTTGTTTAGCACGAGGAGAATAAGGTAAATATGCCCCTTTAGGATACCCTTTAACAGTTCCATAGCCAGTTAAATGCTCGATTTCTTCACGAATATCATTTTTATCTGCATTCAATTGACGCAAAGATTTCCCTGCAATTCCATTAGGTTCTAAAACTAATGCCAATAATAAATGTTCTGATCCCACAGATTGATGCCTAAAATATTTTGCTTCTTCTTGTGCGATGGCTAAAACCGCCTTGGCACTTTCTGTAAATAATTCATCCATACTATCATTCCTCCTCGTAACTCAAACGTTCTAAAAATGAATGCATCAATTGAGCACGTAAATAATCTTCATTTGATCCTGCTTTGCCTAAAACTTGTTTTCCAAGTACAGACAACATCAGATTTCCTTCTCTTTTAGTGATCACTTCTTCTTCATACAATTTTTGTACAAAAATGAGTGCATCTTTTTCTGAAAGTTCATTACCCGTAAACTGGGCAATTTGTTTTAACAATTGATCGCTATCAGAAATTTGTACCTTAGCGATCCTGATATAACCACCACCGCCACGTTTACTCTCAACAGAATAACCACGTTGGATTGTAAAACGTGTATTGATGACATAATTAATCTGGGAAGGAACACAATTGAACAAATGAGCCATTTCAGCTCGGCGAATCTCAATTTTACTGCTTTCTTCAAGAATCTTCTTTAGATATGCTTCTATTAAATCCGAAGTATTTTGATTACTCATCACACTCATCCTTTTCCCTTGACTAATACTGACCTTAATTATACATAACTTCCACTGTTTAATAAAGAAGAATGCCCAATTTGATAAGAAAAGATAAATGTATTGCTCTGGTTTAAATAGTTAAACAAAAAAGAACAGAGTGATCACTCTGTTCTTAAAATCGGGAAGACAGGATTCGAACCTGCGACCCCTTGGTCCCAAACCAAGTGCTCTACCAAGCTGAGCTACTTCCCGTAGCTATAATAATAAAAAAAGACTAAACGCTTAAAAGGAACTAAGACTTTTACCTTCTAAACCGCAGTCAAAACATCTTAACTATGCACCCAAAGGGAGTCGAACCCCTAACCTCTTGATTCGTAGTCAAGCACTCTATCCAGTTGAGCTATGGGTGCTTAAAATAAGGATCAAAGTCAGATATAAGTATCTGCTTTGTACCTTTCAACATCTATTTTGTCAACTTTACAATTGCCATTCATAGTGTTTCAAAGCAATGCCGAGGACCGGAATCGAACCGGTACGGTGATCACTCACCGCAGGATTTTAAGTCCTGTGCGTCTGCCAGTTCCGCCACCCCGGCGAAAGAACAAGCTAAGCGGAAAACGGGGTTCGAACCCGCGACCCCCACCTTGGCAAGGTGGTGCTCTACCACTGAGCTATTTCCGCAATTTGGATGCCGGCTAAAGGATTTGAACCCTCGACCCTCTGATTACAAATCAGATGCTCTACCAACTGAGCTAAGCCGGCGTAAATTCGCCAAGTTACCAAAACGAGACTAAAAATGC
>NZ_JAFLWD010000016.1:0-37763 GCF_017316105.1 Candidatus Enterococcus ikei | reverse complement strand
ACTTCTGAAACACGGCAAGTCAAAGATGTCATCCCACCAGAGAAACCGACATTAAATGCAATCAAAGACCAAACAGGAACCATTTCAGGTCAGGCGGAAGCGGGAGCAACGGTCACGATGTATGATAAATCGGATGCAACTGTGTTTTTAACAGGAACAGCTGGGACGGATGGTCAATATTCATTGGTTGTACCAGAAGCTAAAAAACCGTTAGTTCCTTATAAAACGTATTATGTTACTGCAACAGATGCCGCAGGGAATGCCAGCGTTGCTTCTGATTCTCAGGTTGTCGCCGATACCACACCACCAAAAGCTGAAGCGGTGAAACAAGAGTTAACCCTAGGTGATAAGCTGCCTTCTATCGATAAAATGCTTGCGAATGTTTCAGATAATGCTGGAACAGCAGATTTAACTATTAAAATGACGAAAACACCAGATGTTTCTAAAACAGGGTATAAAACGGCTGACATCACATTGACTGATAAAGCAGGAAATGCTCTCGTTGTTGTTGTACCAATCATCGTAAAAGATGCTTTGACATCAATGGATAGTAAAAACCTACTGAAAGCCGATGATTTCTCAGCTTTAGCCATTGATTTACCAGAAACAGCGGCTGAGCAAAAGGCATTTATTTTAAAACACGGAGCAGTTGAGGCGTGGGACTTAGATAAAGGGCAGTTGATCAATGACAAACTTGTCTATAGTCAAGGAAGCCTAAAAAAAGAACCAGGAGTATATTCGATCACGGTTACGCTTGGAAGTTTGACAAGAGTATTTAAAGTAACACTCCTAGAGGGAAGTTTGTCTTTTGATAAAACGATAGACAAACTCACATTTGGAACCCAAACAATTACATCGAAAAAACAGTTTGTGCTTTCAGAAAATAAGTTAAGCCTGTCTATAAATGACACTCGATTTAAAATGAATAAATGGCGTTTGTTAGCAAAGGTCGATCATCCACTGAAAACCAAAGACGGGTTGACTTCAGTGAGTAGTTTAGTCTATCGCTCGTACGAATCAGGTAAGGTTGTGGATAAAAAACTGACCGAATTAAATACTCAGATGTATGAACCAAGCAAATTAAACAACGGTGTTATTCAAGTGGACTTTACGAAAGAAAAAGAAAAAGAAGTGGGGTTGAATATCCTGCCTGGAACTGTTCAGTCAGATAAAGAATATTCCACTCAAATAATATGGACACTTGAAGATGGACCGTAAGAATGAAGAAAAATAAGAAAAATTATTGTTTTGCTGTTTAAAGTAGAAGGGTGTATCTGAAAAAGGGATTAAGTGGAAAATTCAACGTTACAATCCCCAACACTCATTTCCCTATAGAATTAACGCTACTACAAATAACAAAAACAATAAAAACAACCATTGCAGCGATAAGTTGTTGCAATGGTTGGTTCTTACATAAAAAAATAACATATATTCAAACATAAGAAAGTTAGGAGAAATTAGTAATGAATAAACGAATAGCCGCACTGTTACTTTTGATTATAATGATAGGTTGTACCCCTATAAAAGCTTCTGCACAAGTTGGAAAAATGAATGTTTCTATGACAGCAGTAATTCCTGAAAATCAAATTGATAAAACGAAAACTTACTTTGATTTAAAAATGAAGCCAGGGCAAGTTCAAGAATTAGAAGTTTTAATAAATAATCCTTTAGACGAACCAGTGACTGTAGAAAATCACGCCAACACAGCTATTACTAATGATAATGGGATTGTTGACTATAGTAATTCAGAACCGAAGTTAGATGAAACGTTAAAATCACCTTTTTCAGCTATTAGTGAGCTAGAAAAAGAAACAACTATTCCAGCAAAAAGTTCAAAATCATTAAAAGTGAAGGTAACCATGCCAGAAGAAGAATTTGATGGTGTAATATTGGGCGGTCTTTATTTTACTGAAAAAGAAGACAAAACAAAGGAAGAAAAAGAAAACTCAGGAGTACAAATCAGGAATCGCTTAGCGTTTGCGGTTGGTATAATGATTAGAGAAAATGATAATGCAATTAAACCAGATTTGAAATTAGGGAAAATACAACCCTCACAAGTTAATTACAGAAATGTTTTAAAAGCAAATATTCAAAATACGCAGCCCGTAATTATACAGGACATGAAAGTTGATGTCCGTGTAACTAAAAAAGGCAAAAACGAGAGTCTTTTTGAACAGAACAAAACTGGCGTGCGTATGGCACCTAACTCAAATTTTAATTTTGGGATCAGTTGGGCTAACCAAGAGTTTAAACCTGGAACATATACATTGCATATGAATGTGACGAGCGGATCAGATGAATGGAAATGGTCTAAAGACTTTGAAATCAGTAAAAAAGAAGCACAGGAATTGAATGAACAGGCAGTTGAGTTGGAAGTTGACAATACAAAGTGGTACATTATCGGAGGAGTAGCGGGAGCTATAGTATTAATCATCATTACTTTTGTGTTAAGTCAGTATATCAGTAAAAAAAGACGTCAGAAAAGAAAGAGATTAAAAGCTCAAGCTATTAAGAAAAATAGAAAAAAATCTATGACAAAAACAAGTGCTAGAAAAAAACATAAAAAAAATAACTAGTGATATAAGGTAATTTACAGAGCATTTTCAAATTCACTATAAATTAGGAGAGAAATATATGTACAATATAGGTTATTTTTCATTAAGAACACCTCAAAATAATTACTATAAAACATTGGATTTAGATCAACAATGCTCACTTGAACTCATTGATAAAGTTTCTTTAGAGGATTTAGGTGAATTAGATGTTCTTATAATAGAAGAGAGTAAAGAACTCAACTTTACAAATATATGTGAATGGTTGTTAGAAATAAGAAAAATCTCTGATATTTACATTCTTATTCTCGCAGATGTGGATCAAATGATTTTTACTTCTCGCATGGTTTATTTAAAATTAGGAGCAGATGGTATTTTCACTGAGGAAGCGGATGAGATGGATTTGATTGTGAAAAACATTTTGAAACGGTTAAAAAAAGAAACGGTTAAAAAGCGAGAAAATCAATCTTCTTTTGAGATAATACCAGAGAAATCATGTGTATTAGTTAATAAAAAGCAAGAAGTAGATTTGACAAGACAAGAGTTTTTAGCATTAACGATTTTGTATAAAAATAAAAACCAAACAGTTACGTATGAAGATATTTACAAAGGTGTTTGGGCTAAAAATGGCAGTGGGGTTCAAAAAAATCGAGTGTGTAATTTGGTTTCTCATGTGAGAAAAAAGTTTGCTGATTTAAAAAATTCACCTGTTCAAGTAAAAACAATACGTTCTATTGGTTATATTCTAGATACTTCTTTTTCAGAAAAAGAAGTATAAGTTTTTATGATAGAGCGACAGAAAACATTCCCTCGAAGTGATTGAAACTCTGAGAAACTCGTACGTGATCTCATTCACGCCTATTCTGAAGACCGTTAGCCATTTGTTCATAACGGCTATGAACGCAACCTTATCCTTTTTAGGTAGAGGTTGTGTTTTTAATTTATAGTAATAATCTGTATTATGATTCAAAGGTTCCACTTGTTGGTGGAGTCTATTCTAAAGAATTTCTTGTTGTGTTTTACAATGATTTTGGGTGTTCCCGAAGATTCGTTTTTTACCACCGTTTATTCAGATTTTAAGGAGCTGATATATAACTTGAAAAGTTATTGTCCAGCTCCTTAAAATCTTATTCTTGTTTATTTAACTAATTTCCACTCTGGGAACGCTATTCAGTGAATCAGAAGGTTCAAGTTTGAAACTATAAGAATAATAGCGGAATAAAAGATTTAAAATATAAAAAGAAGCGATCTCTGTGGATATAAATCCTTTTAAAGAAGTAATAGAAAAAGTAAGTAAAGAGATTGCTAGAAATAAAATAATAAATAATGAGAATAATTGCTTGATATGATTATTATTTACAATAACTACTTCTTTCGTTTCAGACTCTATTTTTATTGTTTTAGAAAAGTAGAAATAACCCTCTTTAAAACTAAGAACATCGCCATCTTCTACTTCTATCTCTGTTACAATGTTATTAAATAACTTTCCTTGTTTAATCCCATTTTTATAAATAACAAAATGGCGCATGCATCCCCATGGTGTTTGGCGTTTTAAGCTGATGTTCATTATAACCACCTCCTAGGAGTAGTTTCCCATAAATAGAAGAGTATAGAATCGAGCAAAAGACCGATTTATTCTGCCATTTTTATCCTGCTAAAGTCGTAGTTATTTTTTGATTTGTATACTGATAAGAAAAAAGAACGAATACTTGTATTCTAGTTAGTATGTTCGTTCTTTTATAATTATAACCTAATTAGTCTTGCTCTACAGATGGTAAAAAAGTATAGTCGGCTATATTAGCCGCATGTGTGCCTGCAACATGTCCGGTCACAAATGCTGCAGTAACATTATATCCTCCAGTATAACCATTAATGTCAAGTAACTCTCCAGCGAAAAATAATCCATTGACCAATTTACTCTCCATTGTTTTAGGGTGGATTTCTTTCAATGAAATTCCGCCACCAGTTACAAAAGACTTTTCGATCGGAAGTGTTTTTGCAGCATTTATTCTAAAAGACTTTAAGCACTGGACAATTTTATCAAGTTGTTGCTCCGATATTTGTTTTGATTGATAGTCAGAAAGATCAGTTTTGTTCAAGACAAAATCTAATAGTCGTTCAGCAACAAGATTTTTCAGTGAATTTTTTAGTGCTTTTTCGGGTTGCTCTAGAAGTCTCCTTTGGATCTCGTTTTTCAATTCTAATGCTGTTTTTTGAGGGAAAATATCAAGTTGTAAAGTAACAGCTTTATGCTCATTTTTAACTAATTCTTGATTAACAAAGCTTGAACATCTCAGAGCAGCCGGACCCGAGACACCAAAATGAGTAAAAAGAAGATCCATCTGATGTGTCACGATTACTTTCCCTTTGCTATTTAAAACAGAAAGTGCCACATCTTGTAAAGAAAGACCTTGTAACGTTTTTTCTGTAATAAAATCATCATTAGAAACGATTGGCGACTCCGTTGCATACAAAGGGCTGATAGTATGACCTAATCGTTTAGCAAGTTTATATCCGTCTCCTGTCGAGCCTGTGGAAGGATAGGTACGCCCGCCTGTTGTTAAAATGACACAAGGTGCATAGATTTTTTCATGCTCTAAAGCGACTCCGATGATTTGTCCTTCTTTATGTAATACTTTTTCAACTTTTGCTTCTGTGTAAATCGTTACACCCAGTTTTTCCAATTGATTGAATAGAGTTTCAACGATCGTTTTTGAACGATCAGTGACAGGAAACATGCGTCCGTGATCTTCTTCCTTTAAATGGGTACCATTAGATTCGAAAAATTCCATGATATCGTAATTGTTAAATTGTGAAAAAGCGCTATACAAAAACTTTCCATTTCCTGGTATATGCGCAATGATCTCATCAGCAGGACGATTGTTGGTCACATTACAACGACCGCCGCCAGTTAATAAGAGTTTTTTACCTACACGTTTATTTTTTTCTATCAATAAGGTACTGCTTCCGGCTTTTGCCGCAGCAATCGCCGCCATCATGCCACTCGTACCTGCTCCGACGACAATAACATCAAAACATTTCATAAATTCTCCTCCAGTTCAATGGTAGTTTAACACAAATTTGAAAATTTTTTCTAAGTTTTTTTCAATTTACAGTAAAAAGTTGTGGAAATTTTCTGAATTTAGGTTAAAATAGGATTATAACAATGAGAGGGTGATTAAATGGAAGCAAAACAGTACGTGGAAGAGATTCAAAAAAAGATTCATGAAAACGATCGAGGGCAAGTAGAATACTTGCAAGCTGTTGATGAATTTTTACCAACAGTTGAAGTCTTTTTGAAAGAAAATCCAGCATTTGTTGAATCTAATATTTTAGGCGTTCTGATTGAGCCTGAGAGAATTTTACAATTTAGAGTTCCATGGCAAGACGATCAAGGAAATTGGCAAGTCAACCGTGGTTACCGTGTTCAGTATAATTCTGCTATTGGCCCTTATAAAGGCGGCTTACGTTTTCACCCTAGCGTGAATTTAAGTGTGATGAAATTTTTAGCATTTGAACAAATTTTTAAAAATAGTTTAACAGGGTTACCTATTGGTGGCGGTAAAGGTGGTAGTGACTTTGACCCCAAAGGTAAATCAGATGCAGAAGTCATGCGTTTTTGTCAAAGCTTCATGACAGAACTACAAAAACATATTGGACCAAGTACTGATGTACCAGCAGGAGATATTGGTGTTGGTGCAAGAGAGATCGGTTACTTATACGGTATGTATAAACGTTTGAGAAATTATGATGCAGGTGTTTTAACTGGAAAACCGTTAGGATATTGGGGCAGTGAAGCAAGAACTGAAGCAACTGGATATGGTTGCGTTTATTTTGTTAAGCATTTGTTGAATGACTTAAATGATTCTTTTAAAGGGAAAAAAGTTGTTGTTTCAGGTAGTGGAAATGTATCGATTTATGCAATGGAAAAAGCCAAAGAATTAGGTGCCAGTGTTCTAACTTGTTCTGATTCTAATGGATTTATTTACGATCCCAATGGTATCGATGTTGAATTAGTGAAAGAATTAAAAGAAAAAAATCGTGAGCGTATTTCTAAATATGTGGAAACTCATTCAGATGCTACGTATTATGACGGTCAATCCGTTTGGGATTTTGAAGTTGCTTACGATATTGCTTTACCTTGTGCAACTCAAAATGAGATCAATGAAAAACAGGCGGAAATTTTAGTGAAAAATGGAGGCAAAATTGTAGCGGAAGGCGCCAATATGCCGTGTACGTTGGATGCTGTTGAAGTGCTAGATAAAGCGGGGGTATTGTATTGTCCTGGTAAAGCTGCAAATGCTGGTGGTGTAGCTGTTTCCGCATTAGAAATGAGCCAAAATTCAGAACGCTTATCTTGGTCATTTGAAAAAGTTGATGGTATGCTTGACGACATCATGAAAAACATTTATGAAACATGTCGTGATACAGCTAATAAATATGATGCCGCAAATAATTTTGTTTTAGGTGCTAACATTGCTGGTTTTGAAAAAGTAGCACGAGCTATGTTAAGTCAAGGATTAGTCTAGTTTAAAATAAGTAAGAATGAAGAATGATAATGAGGGATTTAATCATAATCATTCTTCATTTTTTCGGTTCTGCTTTTATTCTGTATAGACCAATTCTGCTGAGAAATAGTTAGATTTGTGCTGTAAATAAGTCTTTTTAACTGATTTAAAATAAAATTGGTACAGACAATCATAATTTGCTTGAAAAAAGCATGAAAAGAACGTAAAGTAGTGAGTGTATTAAGTTTAATTTCAAGGAGGAGAAGGAATGTCACACATTCAATTTGATTATTCCAATTTGACACCATTTGTTGCTGATCATGAATTGGAATACATGCAGACACAAGTGACTGCAGTAGACAAAGCATTAAGAGAAGGAACTGGGGCTGGAAGTGATTTTACTGGTTGGATTGATTTGCCAGAAAATTATGATAAAGACGAATTTGCTCGTATAAAAAAAGCGGCTGAAAAAATTCAATCTGATTCAGAGGTTTTAGTTGTGATTGGTATTGGTGGTTCTTACTTAGGTGCAAGAGCAGCAATCGAATTTTTACATCATTCATTTAATAATCTATTACCAGCAGATGAACGAAAAGCACCACAAGTTTTCTTTGCTGGAAACAGTATCAGTTCAACTTATTTAGCTGATTTGATCAATGTTATTGGTGATCGTGACTTCTCAGTAAATGTGATTTCTAAATCAGGTACAACGACAGAACCTGCAATCGCATTTAGAGTATTTAAAGAATTATTGATCAAAAAATATGGTAAAGAAGAAGCGAACAAGCGTATTTATGCTACAACTGACCGTGAGAAAGGTGCTGTGAAAGTTGAAGCGGATGCTGAAGGTTGGGAAACATTTGTGATTCCTGATGATGTCGGTGGACGTTTCACGGTATTGACGCCAGTTGGGTTATTACCGATTGCAGTTAGCGGGGGAGATATTGATGCCTTGATGACAGGTGCCAATGATGCGCGCAAAGAATATGCATCAACAACTGATTTAAGTAAAAACCAAGCCTATCAATACGCTGCGTTGAGAAATATCTTATATCGTAAAGGCAAAACAACTGAAATGTTGATCAACTATGAACCAGGAATGCATTACTTCTCTGAGTGGTGGAAACAATTGTTTGGTGAATCAGAAGGAAAAGATCAAAAGGGAATTTTCCCCGCAGCAGCAGATTTTTCTACTGACTTACATTCAATGGGACAATACGTTCAAGATGGCATGCGTAATTTATTTGAAACGGTTGTTAAAGTTGAGACACCACGTCATGTGGTTTCGATCCCAGAACTTAGTGAAGATTTAGACGGACTAGGATACTTGCAAGGAAAAGAAATAGACTTTGTAAATACAAAAGCTTTTGAAGGTACTTTGCTTGCGCATACAGATGGCGGTGTACCAAATATGATCGTTAAAATTCCTGCAATGGATGCTTATTCATTAGGTTATGTTATGTACTTCTTTGAAATAGCTGTTGGTATCTCAGGTTATTTGAACGGTGTGAATCCATTTGACCAAGAAGGTGTAGAAGCCTACAAGAAAAATATGTTCGCGCTTCTGGGCAAACCAGGCTTTGAAGGCTTAGCCAAAGAATTGAATGCACGTTTGTGAAATTGGAACAAGTAGAGACAAAACTGTTGAGTTAGGAAGTAATCAACTTTCAGTGTTTAAATGCCTAGCATTAGATGGAATACAAAGAAGCGAATAATAGCGAATATTGTTTTGATTATTTACATTTAGAGAGAGAATGGGGCAGAAGCTTATTTCCGAAGGGATTGCTTCTGCTTCCACCGTTTATTCGAATTTAGGGTGTGAAACAAAAGTGAATTTTACTTTTGTTCCACACTCTTTTTTTGTCGGAAAAATTACTGTTGTTCTTTTCTAAAAAGAATGGTTACCCTTGTGAACGCTTTGATTTTATTTGTGAAATATCCGTTATTCTCCTATCTAGAACAATAAATGAACCAGTAATGGAGTTTAATATTAGGAATGGTCAGTGTAAGATAGTCTTATAGATGTTTCTACAATATGTAAAGTATGTTTTATCTGTGGTTCTGAAAAACAAAGAGGAGGGAATGGGAATTAAAAAGAAAGAAAAACTGATTCTACTTTTATTGTTGCTAGTGTTCTTAGGGGCGCTCTTTTATCAAAAAATTCTAAAAAATTCAAACGAAATAAAAGCAAGTGGAGATATGAAAACCACTGCCACCAATTTATTAAAACAAGAAAATTGGAATGGATACTACAACTATGGTGGAAAAACGGTGGCAATGGGCAAGCTAAAACCTGAAGATAATATAAAAGTAAAAGATGACGGTTATGGGAAGCTTATTGTGTCATATAGCAATGTTTCCTTGACTAAATCTCAAAGAGAAAAGCAGACAATCTTCGTTGAGCAAACATTCCAAACTACTCCGAACAACTACTATGTTTTTAAAACAAGGGTGTCTGGTGGGGATATGAGTGCTGCAGGGATTGAGGCAGGTATAAAAATCGATAATAACGAAAAGCCATTAGGTCTATTTGTAATGGAAGGTAAGCCCAAAGTGGTTAATCTCTTTTTTAAGGCAAAATCTACTCAAAGTAAACTAAGCCTCTATAATTATGGCGATGTAACTCCTTATAAACTAAGTTTGGGGAATATTTCTTTTACCACCCCTAGTGTATATGACGCTACAGAGGAACTTAATGAGTTCACTGCACTGATTAATGATTTATTTACGGATGAAACTCAAACAGCGATTAAGCTAAAGGTAACCCAAACAAGCATTGATGAGTTGCGTATAAAATTCAATGAAGTTAAAGAGGTGTTTACAACAACTGAATCCGATACTTTTGACAATAATTTGAAAAAAGCTCAAACACTGTTAGATGCTGTAAATATAAACTTGACACCGGAAAAATTGGTAACAGATCATGAAGATCCACATAGTAATACTATCATCGGTAAAACATTTCCCAATGCTTTTCTGAATTTTTCAGGTAGTACATTAATACCTGCTGCACAGATCGATTCACCAGTAAATGGAGACACTGGCAAATACCATATTCAAGCAGATAACCAAGGGAACTTTCGTTATGCTCTTCCCACTGGAAGTTATTTCACTTATGGGGAAAAGATAACCATTTTAAGTACAATTCATGGTAAAGTGATTTCTAAGACAGTTTCAGTTTTAGATGAAACGCCACCAGAACAACCAAGTTTGAATGATTTAAAAGATGCAAGTACGATATTTTCAGGTAATGCAGAAAAAAATTCGACGGTCAAAGTTTATGATAACGAAACTAATAGTTTATTTTTAGAAGGCAAAGCCAATGCAGATGATACGTATTCATTGAGTATTCCAACAACAAAACAACCTTTGGTACCCTACAAAAACTATTACGTTATAGCTACTGATGCTGCTGGGAATAGTAGTAAAAAGTCTCTGGTCCAAACTGTAGCAGATACCACTCCACCAAAAGCGGAACCAGTTAATCAAGTTATACAATTAGGAGATCCGTTACCAGATATTTCTAAGATGTACAAAGGACTTTATGATAACGCTGGAGCCGATTCGGTAGAAGTGGTCTTAACCAAACAACCTGATATCACTAAAGTAGGTGTGGCTCAAGGAGAGCTTACGTTAACTGATACGGCCAAAAATACAACAATCATTAAAGTATTGTTTTTTGTAAAAGATTCTCAAACTATCATGAATGATAACTATATGTTTCATGTTGCGGATTTTTCAGCGTTGGCCATTGATTTTCCAGAAAAAGTAGAAGAGCGGCCAAAATTTTTATTAAAATACGCAAAGGCTGAACTTTGGGATGTCAAAACTGGAGAAAATAAAACAGATCAGATTATGATTAATCAAGGAACGATCGATAAGAAACCTGGAATATATGACATTATTTTTAGTTTTGGAACTTTTAAGAAAACAGTGACAGCAACTTTACTAGAAGGGACTATAGGCTTTAGTCATGTAGATTCGAACATCTCATTTGGTGAGCAAACAATTAATTCGAAAAAACAGTTTGTTTCAACTCAAGATTCCTTAAACCTAATAATTGAAGATACGCGGTATGTAATGGGAAATTGGCGGATTGTTACGAAATTAAGCCAGCCGTTACAAACGAATCAAGGAAATCAAACGGCGAGTACGTTAGTTCTTCAAACAACTGATGCTGCTGGCAATCAAATAAGAAAACGCTTGAGTGATAAAAAAACTACTGAATTTTATTACAATAAAAATGCGGTAAATGGTCAACTATCATTTATGCTAGGAAAATCAGAACAACAACAAATTTTATTGAATGTTTTACCAGGTACAGTACTTGCAAATAAAGAATACTCATCTAGTATTATGTGGATAATAGAAAATGCACCATAACAGTATGATTTAATAAAATTGTCTTTATTTTCACTAATAATAATGAAGTCGCATTAAAAATAAAGGAGCCAGTAACAAAAAACTGAAAATCAGTTTTTTGTTACTGGCTCAAAATTTATATAAACAGTTTGTTTTTCGAAGTGTATTCCTGTGCTATCTCGTTTTTCTCTGTTAGAGGTAAGGGCTAATAAAAGGTTGATTTAGCTTTAAAAAATAAAGTTTGAATACAAGTGAATAGTTCATGCCAAGTTTGTTCATTATAAACATCTGAAATGTAAAAAAATTTCTGGTTATTTTTTTTTTCACGATCTTCGAAGCAGTCAATGATTACAAGATCGGCTTTTTCTAAGCAATCAGTATAGTGAATAGCTCTTGGATTGAAAAGCATGTGTAATTTATTTTCTATATAAACTGACCCAAGAGAGTTTCTAGAATACTTTATATAAATAGATAAAGTAGGACATAAGAAAGTTTCTGTTAAAATGGTTAACAAGATACAGATGCCAAAATCAGAATGAGTAGGTAAGGGGAAATCTGGATTTTCCTCTCGAAATTTCTTATAAAAGTGATTAACTTTTGGATTATCTTTAATAGAAAGTTTTGTCTCCATATTTTCTATAAATGCCGTTCTAAAAAACTGTATAGGGCTAATTGAAAAATACGTTGCTTGAATCATACCAATCAACAAAGAATAAAAGAGAGTTGTTTTTTGCTCTTTATTCATAGAAAAATCCTTATAAAAATATTTTTCATATTCTTCAATTAGTAAGTCGCAGGCGCTGATTAGAGGCAAGCTTCTAGGAAATGAATCATAGAGTCTATATTTATCCTGTAGCGTATCAATTTCAGAAATATAACATCTTGCCAGTAAATTAAAAAATAAAATCTCATCTTCAGTGGCCAAAAATGGTTCTACAAGTTTTGAAATAGCGTTAGTAGTTGCAAAATGCTTTGATAACTCTTTGATTTTTTTGGGTAAACGAATGGGATGATTATCTTGTCTAACCATAAAAAGACCAACCATGAACTCCAAACGTTTGATTACTGAGTCGGAATAATTCTTTTGTAATACGCCAAAGTCAACATTTTCCGAAAAGTGCTTCATATTTTGAAAATCATATGGCCAAGCGATCCCACGATAAACACTCCAAAAAAAATAAAAATTGAGCATACGGATATATTTTTCTTTTCCTTCAAAATTAGTAGTAGGATTGAAAACTATTTTTAAAGGATATCTTTCTAGTTCAATATTTAAAATGTTAATATTTTTATAAAGGTGAGGAGGACTTATATATAATTTTTCAGCTAAATCTTCTACAGAATTATAATGGTTTAAAAGGAGTTCTAAAAAAATTTTAAATTGTAAGGATTCTTCAAAGTAACTAAGTCGTAATTGAATAATTAGATAATCCATGTCGTGGGCTGAATGATTTCGAATCACATAACCACCAACATTTCGTATTAATAGTATATGTTTGAGGGTTTTGTTATTCTTAATATCTATTGATAATTCTTGAAAATATCGTTTTAAGGTACTGATAGAGACACCAAGAAAATTTTGTAAATAGGAGAAAGATATTTCTTCATTCTCTCTATATAATAATTCTGTAAAAAGTTGGATTTTTTTTTTACTTTTTTCATTTAATAAAATCTCCATTTCATCACTCCTGTTACCTTTTTCCAAATTATAGAAATAGAATGATTTAAAGTCAAATTTTATGGGTGCTATCACATATAACAATAGTTATTTATTTTTTTAATACAAAATATATATTAAAAAAATAAGCGTTTGAGAAATAATTAAAGGAATTATTTCTCAAACACTTTAAAATCAAAATCACGATGGATAAACGTAGCATTTTTATTCTTGATACTAGGTCGGTTCGTGCTCTCTTTTTGCTTTTTACTCAAACTTATTGTCTTTAGGATAAGGTAAAACATGAAGTGAGTCATCAACTTCATCAATGTCCACATCCTGTTGGGGATCATTTCTATCTGACTGTTGTCTAAAGTCAGTTTCTTGATTTATTTTAAATGAAGTTGAATGCTGTGAACGCCGAGATAACTCATTGTTATTTTGAGCTAGCAAATGTTTTGAAGCTTCTTGTGCCTGTTGCACATTTTTATGGCGTGAATGTTGTTTATTTCCTCCAGTAAAAGTCAAGTAAATAATAGCAACAATCATGATAATCGTTAATATAATTAAGCCTATAAACATACCAAATGTTATGAACATGATAAATAACCTCCCTTACAACTCATACTCTTTTACAGTTTATCAAATGTTTCTTGTCCAGTCATCTATTTTTCTTTATTATTTCTACTCAATTGTTAAATCTGTCAAAAATTATTTGCTAGTTTAATAAAATATATACTAGCTAAAGGGTTACCTTGTATTTACTTTTTTTATTTCATGGTGTCAATTTCCTAATGAAGTATGCGAAAAAGCATAAGGAAATGAATTGATAAATAGAAGAAATACTGATAAAATTATCTTTGTACAATAAACGTTACAAAATGATTTTGATTCTAAGTTGTATGATAATGGTCTTGTGGTTGTCTGTTACTTTTTGTAAAAGTGAATATATAAGCCAACGTTATTTTTGACTGTATAGATGACTAATTCTCCCTTTTCGTACAACTTTTACGAGGAGGGCTTTTTTTGAAGGTAAGTATTTTTTCTACATGTGTTGTTGATTTGCTTTTTCCGAATGTAGGGCAAGCAATGGTGGAGGTTTTGGAACGTTTAGGTTGTGAGACATCTTTCCCAGATAATCAAACCTGCTGCGGACAGCCAACCTATAATAGTGGCTATGTTGAAGAGAGCTATGCTACATTGAAAAATCAAATCGACTGTTTTGAAGAGGCAGAATACGTAGTCGGACCGGCTGGCTCATGTGTGGGGATGTTAAGAGAATATCAACATTTTTTAAAGAACGATCCCGTTTATGGACCGAAAGCTGAAGCTTTAGCGGCTAAATCATTTGAATTTAGTCAATTTTTGTATCGCGTTTTAGGTGTTACGGATGTTGGAGCGACGCTAAAAGCTAAAGCGACTTATCACCGTTCATGCCATATGACAAGAATTTTAAAAGAGCGAGAGGCGCCGTTTATCTTGTTAGACCATGTGGCTGGTTTAGAGATGATTCCTTTAAATCATATCGAAAACTGTTGTGGATTCGGTGGTACTTTTTCAGTAAAAATGCCTGAGATATCTGAACAAATGGTTACAGAAAAAATGAACGATGTACTTGATACAGAGGCTGAAGTTTTAATTAGTGCAGATATGGGCTGCCTAATGAATATTGGTGGGAAATTCAATCGAGAAGGCAAGCCAATTAAAATCATGCATATCGCAGAAGTTTTAAACCAACAGGTAGATCAGACACGTATGGACCAACCAAAAACAATGACAGTCATCTAGGAGGAAACAGTGTGGGATTAACAACTAGCTCAAAACCATTTAAAGAACGATTAGAAGATAGTAAAAAAGATAGCTTTATGCAAAAAGCGGTGGCGAAAGCCCAAGATGATCAATGGATCAAACGTGAAGGGGCTAGAGTAGAATTAGGAAATTGGGAACAGTGGCGTGAATTGGGTGAGCAAATCAGACAACATACGATAGCTTATTTACCAGACTATTTAGAACAGTTTAGTGACAAAGTAGCAGAACAAGGTGGGAAAGTCTTTTTCGCTAAAACAGCAGAAGAAGCAAGAGCGTATGTAAAGCAAGTCGTTTTAGATAAAAATGCCAAAAAAGTTGTTAAATCAAAATCTATGGTAACGACTGAGGTTGATATTGATCCAATGTTATTGGAGTTGAATGGTGTAAGTGTCATGGAAACAGATTTAGCCGAATTTATTCTCCAAATGGATGATTGGGACGAACCCTCCCATATTGTTTTCCCTAGTATTCACAAAAACCGTGAACAAATTCGTCAAGTATTTGAAAAGAAATTAGGTTATAAAGGAAATAACGATCCAGTTAACTTGGCCCGATGCGCTCGGGAGGTCATGCGAAAATTTTTCTTAGAAGCAGAAGTTGGCATTACAGGCTGTAATTTTGCAATTGCGGACAGTGGTATGATCAATTTAGATACGAATGAGGGAAACGCAGATTTGACGATCAGTATTCCAAAAACCCAAATTGTTTTGATGGGAATGGAGCGGATCGTTCCAAGTATGAAAGAAGCAGAAGTGCTGGATAATCTCTTGGCTAGAAGTGCAGTCGGTCAAAGCTTAACAACTTACGTGACTTTTGCTGGTATCAAAAATGAAGATGAATCTGATGGTCCAGAAGAGTTTCATGTTGTGATCTTAGATAATGGACGCTCAAATGCTCTAGGAACTGCTTTTCAACCTGTCCTTCAATGTATTCGCTGTGGTTCATGTTTAAATGTTTGTCCAGTGTATCGTCATATTGGCGGTCATGGTTATGGCTCTATTTATCCTGGCCCAATTGGTGCTGTTTTATCTCCTGTTTTAGGTGGATACAAACAGTTTGGCGATCTGCCTTATGCGTCTAGTCTATGTGGCGCTTGTACAGATACTTGTCCTGTGAAAATTCCTTTGCATGAGCTATTGATTGAGCATCGAAGAGTGATGACAAATGAGTTGAAAATGCAGCATGGTTTCGATGATTTCCAAATGCGGGTCGTGGGTAAAGCCACAGCTACTCCAAGTTTATTTAAAATGGCCATGAAGGTAGATCATGCAGGACTTGCACCATTGAGTAAGAAAAACAAAATTACAGTAGATAATATGTTCCAATATGGCGGTTTTGTATCAAAAGGGCCTGGTCTTGTTAAAGGTTGGACCGATGTTAGGGATTTACCACGTCCGCCAAAAAGCTCAGAGAATTTTAGAAGTTGGTACAAAAAGCATAAAGCAGGTGAAAAAAATGACTAATATCGATACTCAGAATAGAGAATCGTTTCTAAACAATCTAACTGAAAAATTAGGAATAGAACGGCAAAATGTAGCGGAGCATCCATTTTACCCAATCAATGATTTGCCTGCAACAACACTTCAAGATAAGTCATCAAAAGAGCTTTTAGAGATTGCTAAAAAAAGAGTAGAAAAGATTAATACTAATCTTGTAGAAACAACAAAAGCGCAATTAAAAGATACCATCGATCAGTTAACCAAAGAATTAGGTCAAGGGAAGATTTTATTGCCAATCGATGAAAGATTTGCAGAATATGGATTGGAACAATTTTCTAAAGAACATCGCTTGGAGTCAGCAGATGACCAGCTAATGTTTTGGGAAAAAGGCGCAGAACAAAGAGAAACGAATATCGCTAATGCCGAACGCGCCAATATTGCCATTGCTTTTGCAGAATTTTTATTAGCAGAATCAGGTTCAATCGTTGTTGAAACAAATGCTGGACAAGGTCGTTCGCTACATTTTTTACCGCAACATTATATTTCAATCATCCCAATGAGCAAAATTGTTCCTCGTTCTACACAAGCTGCAGCTTATTATGCAAAAAAACAAGAAAAAGGGGAAAAAGTCGGTTCAGCGATTCACTTTATTTCAGGTCCTTCAAACTCCGGTGATATTGAAATGCAATTAGTTGTGGGCTTACATGGACCATTAGCTGTTTATTATATTGTTGTAACAGACATGTAAGTATTAAAGTGGTTCCAATTCATTTTTTCATGGAATAGCTTATTGAAGAGTATTTTGTTTAACGTCTTAATTATTAAGATATCCATTAAAAAGTTAGGTAAAAAGAAAAGAATCCTGTAGAAATTTCATTGTCTGTGGTAAACTATAGAAAGCAAGTTTTTTGGAGGAATGAGTTTGAAATCTAAAGAGTTATTACATACAATATTATTTTTTATTGGATTAGCAGCACTATTATTTTTATTGAGACAATTTGTTTTTACACCTGTTGTAGTAAAAGGTCATTCGATGGACCCGACATTAGCTGATGGTGAACGAGTGATTGCCTTGAAAAATACGGAAATCAAACGTTTTGATATCGTAACATTTCCAGCACCAGACGAACCTAAAAAGAATTATATCAAGCGTGTAATTGGTTTGCCAGGTGATACTATTGAATATAAAGATGATATTTTATATATCAATAACAAAGAAGTAAAAGAACCTTATTTGGATAAGTTTAAAGGTGAAGTGACAGATGGTTTACCGCTAACACTTGATTTTACGCTGAACGAAGTGACTGGTGAGCAGAAAGTACCAGAAGGTGAGTACTTTGTGATGGGTGATAACCGTCGGAATTCCAAAGATGGTCGAATGATCGGATTTATTAGTCATGATAAAATATTAGGTGACGTTAAATTTGTCTTGTGGCCGCTAAATCGTTTTGGAACAATTTAAATAAGTGACAATTAAATACAAAGCAACTAGCTTATATAAGAAAGTTCTCTTTTAATTAAGAGGCTTTTTTTTGTTGGATAGTAAAAGCTATATTTGTGGCTGATTTATGATAAACTAAGAGCATGAGAAAATTGATAAAGGATGTGAGAGTATGAGTTTACAATTTATCCGTGGAACTGCAGAGATGGACTTAGAAGAAGCGCTTTTGCAAGCCTCTGTTAAGTGGTTATCTGATGATGAGGCACATGAAGTTTTCTATTTAGTACCGAATCACATGAAATTTGAACAAGAGATCAATGCACTTAAACGAATAAAGAAAATCCAAAATGATCAAAGTGATTCAATAGCTACTATGCGTTTACAAGTGTTTAGTTTTTACCGTTTAGCATGGTACTATTTACAACATACACAATACTACAGCTCAGAAGTACTTTCCGAAGCTGGAGCTGCAATGGTTTTGAGAAAGATTTTATCAGAAAATGAAGAATCATTAAAAGTATTCCGCGGAGAAATCAATAAATCTGGGTTTATCCAACAGTTGTTTGATTTATATCAGGAGATGAAAGAGGGCAATATCGATTTAGAAGACTTATTCGCTCATATGTCAGGACCTGAATCAACGAGTAAAGAACAGGATTTGCAATTAAAGATTCAAGATATTAAATTAGTTTTTACTAAATTTGAAGAAATTATGGCTCAATATGGAATCAAATCAGCAGAAATCATTAATTATTTAACCGACTATTTGGAAACCAAAGATCTTAGTAAGGTTCTTTTTGTGATCAATGGTTATCATCATTTTTCCGCAAGAGAATTAAAGCTGATCGATGTGCTGATGCGCCGAGGTGGTGAAGTCAAAATTTCTTTTATTTTGGATAAAAAGTATCCGAATGAAGTACCATCAATGATGAATTTATTTTATGAAACAGGAACTACGTATTATCAACTTTATCAATTAGCTAGAAAATCAAATGTTCCGATATTGCCTGATTATGTAGAAACAAGTAACTTCCTGATTGAAAACGAGAGTATTCAAACTCTTGAAGAATACTGGATATCAGCTCAAGAGAATCATCCAAAGAGAAAGAAGGAAACACTTAGTGATGATCATCTGCAACTTTGGTGTGCGGAAAATCCCAAAGAAGAAATCAATCATATAGCAAAAGAAATCAGAAGGTTGGTTGTTGAAGAAAACTATCGTTATAAAGATATTCAAATTGTAACAAGAGAACTTGATAGTTACGAAACGATGATCGAGCCTTTATTTTCGTTGCATGAGATTCCCGTTTATTTAGATCGAGATATGGCGATGGAACAGCATCCATTAGTTGAATTTATTCAGTCGTTATTTGCAATTCACGCATACCACTATCGCTATCGTGATGTGTTGCGCTTTTTACGAACAGAGTTGTTTTTTCCGATTGAAGATCAACTTGCGATAGAAGATTGGCAGATTACACGAAATGAGTGGCGCCGTAAAATCGATGTAACTGAAAATGTCGTACTGGCTTATGGTTATGAAGGATATCACTGGGAGAATAATAAAGACTGGCATTTTATCCGGTATGATTTTGAAGCTGACCAACAAGATGATACTGAATTAATTGAAAAAGATGCGAATACCGTACGTAAAATGATCCAACAAACCATTCCAGCCTTTTTCAAAAAAATCCAAAAAGCACAAACTGGGATTGAGGCTGCAGATTATTTTTATCGCTTCTTAGTGAAAAATGGTGTAGAAAAGCAATTGATGATGTGGCGTAGCCAAGCAATTGAAAGTGGACAATTAGAAGCGGCCAGAAATCACGAACAGACTTGGGAAGCCTTGATGACTTTATTAGATGAATACGTGACGATTTATGGCAATGATCCATTTGATTTGGGTGTATTTGAAGAAATTTTCTCTAGTGGTTTAGAAGGGCTTCGCTATAATAAAGTACCAACAGCCATTGACCAAGTACAAGTTCGTGCGATAGATTTAGCTCGTCCAGGGCAAGCAAAAGTGGTTTTTGCAATTGGGTTGACCGATCAAGTTTTACCGCAAAAATTTGATAATAAAACGTTGCTTTCTGATGAAGAGCGAGAATTTGTGAATGGGTATTTGGATGATACACAATTTTTATTGAATGACACGAGAAAAAGCATCGCCAAGGAACCCTTTAATGCGTATATCATGTTTTCTTCGGCAACTGAGCGTTTGTATTTTTCTTATCCAAGTGTGAAAGATACGGTCAAAGACGTTAAAGTCTCAAGTTATCTAATAAATATACAAAATGATTTAGGGTTAAGGGGACAAAAGAGAAATGCGCTAACGATTTTTGATGACGATCAGGTCAGTTTGGAACATATTGGGACCTATCGAACCTTGATCAGCGATTTAACAAATTTGAAACGGCAGAAAAAAGAAACGCAAGAAGGAATTTCAGCGTTTTGGTTAGCGTTGGAACGGGAATTGATGGGACACTCTTTTGCTGAACTAGCTGGACATGTCTTTGAGAGTTTAGGACATCAAAACTTGCCGGAAAATTTAGACGAACAGCTAGCTGACGAATTGTATACGAAACAAATTTATACCTCGGTTTCCAGGATGGAAAGTTTTTACCGCTGTCAATATCAGTATTTCTCTCGTTTTGGATTGGGATTGAAAGAAAGAGATGTTTTTGGTTTATCGCCGGCTGCAACTGGAGACTTTTTCCATGAAGCCTTAGATCAATTCTTTAAATTATTGATTATGCAAAATAAACAGTTATCAGAGTTGACGGATCGAGAAGTAAATGAATTTACAGAGCAGATACTAAATACTGTGTTTGGCGAGATTAAATTTTCGATTCTGGATTCTTCTAGCCGAATGAACTACATTCGCTATCAGTTAGCTCAGACAATCAAAAAAGTTAGCTGGGCGTTAAAACGACAAAGTGAACGTAGTGGAATGAGTACCGTTCAGACTGAGGTTTTGTTTGGTCAAATTGCCAGTCAAAAAGGCATTAAAGGCTTAGAATTACCGTTGAAAAATGGTGGAAATATTAGTGTTAGAGGTAAAATCGATCGCTTAGACCAATTAGTTACACCTGATTCTTTATATCTCGGAGTAATCGATTATAAATCCAGTCATAAGAAATTCAATATTACCGAAGCCTATTATGGATTAGCCATGCAAATGCTGACTTATTTGGATGTAGCGTTGATGGATGCTGTAAACTTGGTTGGTCAAACAGCCAAGCCTGCGGGATCATTTTATCTCCATGTTCATAATCCGATTCTTCCTTATGAAACAGAAGACAAAAAAGAGCACCAGCTTTTAAAAAAATTTCAATTTGATGGATTGTTATTAAATGATCCAGATTTGTTGGGTCATTTAGATAAAAGCTTACAAGCGAAACAAAGTTCGTTGATTTATCCAATTGAAGAATCGGCAAAAGAAATCATCAAACCAGGTCGCCGTCAAGAAGACAAATTTGTGACCGAGCCTGAATTAGAGGCTCTATTAACACATAATCGCAGTAAGTTTATTGAAGCGGGTAACAAAATCACTAGTGGAGAAATTGACTTAAATCCAGCATATCAAGGGAAAGAACGCATTGCTTGCCGCTTTTGTCCGTTTAGGAGTGTGTGTAACTTTGATGTGATGTTAAAAGAAAATAATTACAATCGCATCGAAACTTTATCTAAAAAAGAAGTGATGGATCGGTTGATTGAAAATGAACAAGAAGGAGGACCAATCGATGAGTAAAGAAATTCCTTTACGTCCAGAAAATGAACAATTTACTGATAATCAGTGGCAAGCAGTCTTTGACGGGGATGATAATATCCTAGTTTCTGCTTCAGCAGGCTCTGGAAAAACGACGGTTCTCGTTCGCCGAGTGATCGAAAAAGTAAAAAGCGGTGTGGATATCGATCGATTGCTGATTGTAACCTATACAGAAGCTGCAGCTAAAGAGATGAAAGACCGAATTCAAGTAGCGCTTCAAAAAGCAATTACAAACGAAAGTGATCAAGAGAAAAAACAACATTTTGTTAGACAGCTAACACTGCTTCCGACAGCTAATATTAGTACATTACATGCCTTTTGTTTAACTGTTATTCGTCGTTTTTATTATTTGATTGAGATGGATCCTGTCTTTCGTTTATTGACGGATGAGACGGAAATGTTGCTTTTGAAAGAAGATGTTTGGGACGAACTCAGAGAAAAATGTTATGCAGATAATCGAGAATCGTTTTATCAATTAACGAGTAATTTTTCTAATGATCGTAGTGATGACGGACTAACGAAGTTGATTTTTTCGCTATATGAATTTGCCAGAGCTAATCCAGATCCAGAAGAATGGCTAACCTGTTTAGCTGACAGTTATCGAGTGACAGGTCGCTTAGGAGACTCTGCTTTATTCCAAGATTTTTTGAAGCCTCAAATCATGGAAAATCTCTTTCGTTGTGTGGATCGTTACGAAGAAATGATTCGTCTGACGGAAGGTGAAAAAAAATTAGAAAAAATAGCGATTCTTGCTAGAAATGAAAAAGAATTTGTTGAAACTTTCGGCAGTCAATTAGCCGATAATGACTTAGAATCTGGTTTTGACATATCAAAAACGGTCACTTTTGAACGCTACCCCACAGTTCGCGTAGAAGAACTAAAGGAAATAGCTGCTCAGGCAAAAAATTTACGTGAGCAAAATAAAAAAGCAATCAATGATACAATCGCTAATTTATTCACTCTATCACCTGAACAAATGAAAGAAATTATGGAATTGTCGATGCCGATTGTTGAAGAAATGGCCAAAGTCGGCAAAGCCTTCATTGATCAATATAGCACGCAGAAATTAAAGAAAGGTTTAGTCGATTTCAATGATTTGGAACACTTTACCTTGGCGATCTTAGCTAAAAAAGAAGCCGATCAATGGATAGAAACAGAAGCCTCTAAGTATTATCGTGATAAATTTGATGAAGTGTTGGTCGATGAATATCAAGATATCAACCGATTACAAGAAACAATTCTTTATTGGTTGCGAAGACCAGCTGCTGATGAGGGAAACCTGTTTATGGTAGGTGACGTGAAACAGTCGATTTATTCCTTTCGTTTAGCAGATCCCACATTGTTCATTGAAAAATATAATCAGTATGGGCAAAATAAAGAGGGCAAACGAATCATTTTAGCTGAAAATTTTCGTTCACGCAAAAATGTCTTAGATTTTACTAACTTAGTTTTTGAACAATTGATGGACGAACGAGTTGGTCAAATCGCTTATGATGAAGCAGCTCAGCTCGTTCATGGATTTGATCAATTTGCAGAAGCTGAGAATTATGATACAGAACTACTAATTTATGAAAAAAAAGCAGAACAATTAGAAGAAAGCTTAAATCCAGATGATTCTCAACTGATTTTGGAAGATAAAACCGAAGGCGAACTGCACATGACCGCGTTAAAAATCAGAGAATTGATCGATCAGCAGTTTTTGATTTATGACAAATCAACTAAAGAAAATCGACCAGTCACATACAGCGACATTGTGTTATTGACACCAACAAAGAAAAATAATTTAACGATTCTTGAAATTTTTAAAGTAGCTGGAATTCCGATCCAAGTGAATGATGCGCAAAACTATTTTCAAGCAACAGAAGTTCAAACAATGGTTGCTCTGTTACAAATCATCGACAATCCGTATCAGGATATTCCATTAGCAGCTGTTCTACGTTCTCCAATCGTTGGATTAAAAGAAAATGAATTAGTTACGATTCGTTTAGCAGCTAAAAAGAGTTCCTATTACGATGCTTTTTTAACCTTTAATCAAAATGAAACTGAGGATAAAGAACATCAAAAATTAAAAGAAAAAACGCAGCACTTTGCACAATGGTTAGAAAAATGGCGGGAAATTGCCAGACGAAATCAATTATCTACACTGATTTGGGAAATTTACCAAGATACTGCGTATTTAGATTATGTGGGAGGTATGCCAGCAGGGAAACAAAGACAAGCGAATTTGTATGCTTTAGTGGATCGAGCAGCTAGTTATGAACAAACGAGTTTTCGAGGATTGTTTCAATTTGTTCGTTTTATTGAAAAAATGCAGGAAAAAGATAAGGATTTAGCAGAGCCTGTGATTTTGAGCGAAGAAAATGCAGTTCGGGTGATGACAATTCATGCTAGTAAAGGCTTAGAATTTCCGGTAGTCTTTGTGTTAGATATGACGAAAGAATTCAACTTAGGCGATTTAAATGAGCGATATATTTTTGATGATCGACTAGGTGTAGGCATTCGTTATCTTGATCAAACTGATCGAATGCTTTATGAAACATTACCATTTTTAGCAATCAAGCAGGCGAAGTTAAAGAAATTGCTTTCTGAAGAAATGCGCAAACTATATGTTGCCTTGACACGTGCGGAACAAAAACTCTATCTTGTTGGATCATACAATAACCAAGAGGCTACCTGGAAAGAATGGTTAAAGGTCGGCGATGTTCAAACAAAGGTTTTACCTAGCGAAAATCGGTTGCAGGGCAAGAGCAGCTTGATGAACTGGGTGGGTATGAGCTTGATTCGTCATCAGAAAATGTCTGAATTTCAGACCGAGTATTTAACAGAGAAAGTCCCAGGAATCACACATCATCCAGCTAATTTCACAGTCGCTTTTATGACAGAAAAAGCGATTCAAGAACAATTTATAACACTTCAATTTATCGATACAGGTTCTATAAAAGAGGAAAATCCGAATAAAAGCGACCCGAAAGTAATTGAAAAAGGTCTTCATCGTTTAAACTATGCATATCCGTATCAACTAGCTACAAAAACGACAAATTATCAGTCAGTTTCAGAAATCAAACGGGTTTTTGAAGACCCTGATAATAAAGAGATTGCAAAAATTGAATTAGACGAAAAGAATACGATTCAGGCAACTCCGATGATCGTGCATCGAATGAGCGAAGGTGAGTTAGGAAAACCTAGATTTATTGAAACCATCCGCAAGCCCTCCGCTGTAGAGATTGGTACAGCAACACACTATGTATTGCAACTGCTGGATTTGACTAAAGAACTAACTAGAGCTAGAATTGAACAATTGATTGAAGAACTGGTTAAAACAAAAATTATCCAAGAAAATGTAGCAAAACAAATCAATATTGATCAAGTCCTATCCTTTTATCAAACAAATTTAGGACAACAACTTTTAGCTAATCCTGCTTATGTTGTACGTGAACAGCCGTTTTCAATGTTACTGAGAGCAGAAGAACTTATCAAAGACTATCCAAAGAAAACTGAAGATGATTTATTGATCCACGGAATGATCGATGGGTATATCGAAAATGAAGACTTCTGCACGCTATATGATTATAAAACGGATTTTGTTCAAGATATTGAAAACAGCCTTGAAATTGAAAAAATCATCCGCCGTTATAGAGGGCAGCTGAACCTTTATCGTAAAGCTTTAGCTCAAGCAACAAACAAATCGGTAGACCATGTATTTTTAGTTTTACTATCGGCTGGGATCATCATTGATATGGATAAGGAACAAATTATTGAAACAATGAAATAAAATGAAAGCAGATATACTTACAAATTGTAAGTTGTGTGCTATACTCAATTCACGAGGTGAGGAAAATGGAGCAAGTAAAAACAAACGAATTTTTATTATGTCCTAAATTTGAAAAAGCTTTTGCGATTTTAGGGAAAAAATGGAATGGTTTGATTATTGACGTCTTGTTGGAAAATGGTCCTCAACGATTTGGTGAGTTAAGACAAAAGATCCCTGAACTTAGTGATCGAGTGTTGGTAGAACGCTTGAAAGAGTTAGAAGGAGAGGGGATCATCTCAAAAGCAGTTCGCTGTGATGAGAGCAGTCGTCTAGAATATTTCCTCACAAATAAAGGCAAGGACTTACAACAAGCAATGGAACAAATTCAGCATTGGGCAGAAAAATGGGTCACAGCTGAAGAATGCAGTTGACCTGAGACTTAACTTCTTGTAAACTGTAATCAATTGAATAATAAAAAATGTTGATGGAAAAGAGTAATTTGGCTAGATACGTTCAAGGGAATACCTGTCTTAGACTGCAAACAGGTTACGTAATCGAAAAATGAAGTTCACTTCCGGAGTTTGTTTGTTCCAAAGAGAATAGACCGGTGAAAGCCGTTATAAGAATTGAGTGCATGAATTTTTTCATGAAGTAGGATGGTAACACGATAGCTCGTTCCTTTATAAAGGGGCGGGCTATCGTTTTTTATTTTGGCTAGTCTTTCAGAAAAAAAGATGAACATGAAAAGTGGCAAAAAACGCTACAGCTAATTTTTTCTATTTTTCAAACAAGACTAAAAGTGCCTGTTCAGCTTTTACCATGCATTATCTAGCTTCTCAGGCTAGCTCTTCGGAAAAAAGATAAAATATGCCCGTGACCAAAAGAGTCACAACCATATTCTCCTATTTTTCTGTCAGAACTGAATAAGCCTGCTCAGTTTTTATTTAATACCAAGCAAAAGAAAGGAATAGAAAGATGACATTAAAAGCTCAATTAGAAGCATTAAGAGATGAAACATTAACAAATATCCAAAATGTATCTGATCTTAAAGCATTGAACCAAATCAGAGTAGAAACACTAGGTAAAAAAGGTCCTATCACAGAAGTGTTGAGAGGAATGAAAGATTTATCCGCAGAGGAACGTCCAGTAGTTGGAAGTTTTGCAAACGAAATTCGAGATTTATTGACAGAAGCGGTTGAAGCACGAAAAGAAGTCTTGGAAACAGCAGCTTTAAATGCTGCCTTAGAACAAGAGACAATTGATGTGACTTTGCCAGGTAAGCAAATGGCTCATGGGACGCGTCATATATTATCTCAAGTAATGGAAGAAATCGAAGATATTTTCGTTGGTATGGGCTATCAAATCGTTGATGGATACGAAGTAGAATCAGATCATTATAATTTTGAGCGCATGAATTTACCGAAGGATCACCCAGCTCGTGATATGCAAGATACATTTTATATTTCAGACGATATTTTGATTCGTACACATACCTCACCTGTACAAGCTAGAACAATGGAAAAACATGATTTTTCAAAAGGCGCATTGCGCATGATTTCTCCGGGAAAAGTTTTCCGTAGAGATACTGATGATGCAACACACAGCCACCAATTCCATCAAATTGAAGGTTTAGTTATTGATAAAAATATTACAATGGGCGACCTTAAAGGAACCTTAGAAGTAGTTATGAAAAAAATGTTTGGTGAAGATCGTAAAATTCGTTTACGACCAAGTTATTTCCCATTTACTGAACCTTCAGTTGAAGTAGATGTTAGCTGTTTCAAATGTGGTGGAGCAGGTTGTAATGTTTGTAAACAAACGGGCTGGATCGAGATTTTAGGTGCCGGTATGGTTCATCCTGATGTCTTATCTATGTCAGGAATCGATCCAAACGAATACACTGGTTTTGCTTTTGGCTTGGGACCAGATCGTGTGGCTATGTTACGTTACGGTGTCAACGATATTCGTAATTTCTATCAAAACGATTTACGTTTCTTAAATCAGTTCAAGGTAAAGGAGTAATCGACGATGTTAGTTTCTTATAAATGGTTAAGTGAGTATTTAGATCTTTCAAAAATTTCTGCAAAAGAATTATCTGATCAAATGTCTTTGACTGGGATTGAAGTCGAAGGCGTTGAAGTGCCGGAAGAAGGCTTGAAAAAAATAGTAGTTGGTGAGGTCAAAGAATGTGTTCCTCATCCAAATTCAGATCATTTATCGATTTGCCAAGTGGATATCGGCGAAGAAGAGCTGTCGCAAATCGTTTGTGGTGCACCAAATGTCAAAGTAGGCATCAAAGTGATTGTAGCTTTACCTGGTTCTCGTATTACAGGCAATCAAAAAATCAAAAAAGGTAAAATGCGTGGTGAAGTCTCAAATGGTATGATCTGTTCTTTACAAGAATTAGGCTATTCTGATAATGTGATTCCTAAAGCTTACTCTGAGGGTATTTATTATATGCCGCAGGAGGCTGTTAATGGCGATGATGTCTTTTCTTATTTAGATATGGATGATCATATTATCGAATTATCGATCACACCTAATCGTGCCGATGCATTAAGTATGCGTGGTGTTGCTTACGAAGTGGGAGCAATTTACCGCCAAACACCTCATTTTAACGACGAACCGTTAAAAGAAGAAACGAATGAAAAAGCAACTGATTATATATCAGTAGAAGTTGAAGATAAAAATGTTGTACCGGCTTATCAAATCAGAATTATCAAAGACGTAAAAATCGCTGAAAGCCCACTTTGGTTGCAAACTCGTTTAATGAATGAAGGAATACGACCAATCAATAACGTAGTTGATATAACTAACTATATTCTTTTGTTATTTGGACAACCATTACATGCATTTGACTATGATAAGTTAGAAAGTAAAAATATTCTGGTTAGACGTGGACAATCTGGTGAAGAACTTGTTACGTTAGATGGCGAAGTTCGAAAAGTATCTGCTGATAATATTGTTATCACCAATGGGACAGTTCCAGTTGCTTTAGCTGGCGTGATGGGTGGTTTAGACTCAGAAATTACTGATGGAACAACAACTGTTGCTTTGGAATCAGCTTTGTTCGATTCATTATCTGTTCGTAGAACATCAAAAGAGTTCAATCTACGTAGTGAATCCTCTAGCCGATTTGAAAAAGGAATCAATCACGCGACAATTGGTGAAGCTGGTGACGTGGCTGCAGCAATGATCGCTAAACTAGCAGGCGGAACAGTTGTTTCAGGTAAAAGCATCGGTTCAGAAATGGAACTTGAAGAAGTTAAAGTTAGTGTAACGATTTCACGAATCAATGAGTATTTAGGAACTGATTTGGATCAAGCAACTGTCAGTGAAATTTTTGACACATTAGGTTTTTCTTATACAGTAGAACAAGAAAAATATATGGTCACAGTACCACCAAGACGTTGGGATATTACGATTGAAGCTGATTTGATTGAAGAGGTGGCACGTATCTATGGCTACGATAATCTACCGTCAACACTGCCAAAAGGCGAGACTGTTGCAGGGAGTTTAACAAGTGGACAGGTGTTAGTACGTAAAATCAAAGGATTATTAGAAGGCTGCGGTGCCAGTGAAGCAATCAGCTATGCTTTGACAACGGAAACGAAATCGCGTCAATTTATGATGAGAGAAAGTCTAACGACAAGTTTACAATGGCCGATGAGTGAAGAACGTTCTGTTTTAAGAATGAACTTGATTTCAGGATTGTTGGATGACGTAGCATACAATGTTGCACGTAAAAATTCAAATGTCGCGCTTTATGAAATTGGACGAGTATTTTATCAAGAGAACAATCCTAAAAAAGAATTACCGTACGAAGAAAATCATTTGGGTATTGTTTTATCAGGAAGCAGAGTCGTAAAAGACTGGCAGACAAAAGAAACACCTGTTGATTTTTATACAATCAAAGGGATGTTGGATGTATTGTTTGAATCTATTGGGATTGCTGATAAAATTTCTTATGAAGCAACAAAAGAAAACAAAGAATTACACCCAGGAAGAACCGCTTTAGTAAAAATGAATGATACAGTGATTGGCTTTGTCGGTCAAGTTCATCCAACGATTGCCAAAGAATATGATATTCCTGAAACCTATGCAGCTGAATTGAATATTCAAGCTATCATTGAGGAAGAAAATGGTGCTTTAGTTTATCAACAAGTTTCGAAATTCCCTGCAATTTCAAGAGATATTGCATTACTAGTGGATGAAACTGTAACAAATCAAGAGCTAGTTGAAGTTATTTCTAAACATGCGGGTAAATTCTTGCAATCAATTCATTTGTTTGATGTATATCAAGGAGATAATATTGCTGAAGGCAAAAAGTCAATGGCATACAGCCTAACTTTTGTGAATGCTGAAGCAACATTGGTTGATGAAGAAATCAATCAATCATTAGCCAAGGTAGAAAAGGCTTTAGTTGAACAATTTGATGTAACGATTAGATAATAAAAAAGGTCAGCTTTCAATTCAGAAAGCTGACCTTTTTTGATTTATGCCCAATTTCTAGATAACCATCGAGAAAACTGAGAAATGGAAAAATTAATAACAAAGTACATCAAAGCGACCAATCCGTAAATCGCAAAAACTTGTTCTGTCTGCGCATAACGTCCCATCAAGATATATGACTTTCCAAATAATTCTTGTAAAGCTATAACAGAGTATAGGAAACTAGTATCTTTGATGACAGTTACAAATTGTGAAACGATTGCTGGCAATACATTTCGGATCGCTTGAGGCAAAACAATGTAAATAACAATTTGAAAATTACTAAAACCCTGTGAACGAGCAGCTTCTTTTTGACCTTTATCTACACCGTTTAATCCGCCACGGATAATTTCGGCTAAAGCCGCAGTGGTAAAGACTGTGAAACTAACAATACCGGCAGGTGTAGATTTTATTTTGAAAATCAAAAATATCACATAAATCCACAATAAGTTTGGAATGTTCCGAACAATTTCAATATATAAACTAGCTAAAAATTTTAGAGGACCACTTTTTTGGTTTCGTAAAACAGCTAGAATTGTCCCGAAAATTGTACTTAAAACAATCGCAACGAACGAAATATAAAGAGTGAGCTTCAAACCATCAAATAAAAATCGTAAATTATTAGCGGTAAGAAGTTGACTCATTTGCTCTGAAAATGACATAGTCACAACCTCCTATCTGGTGTATGCTTTCTTATTATTTTCTTCTAGTCGTCGAGCTAATTTGGCTAGAGGGAAACATAAGATGAAGTAAAGAAATCCTGCTACAGCAAAAGCGGGAATATAATTCAAATTAATCGAAGACCAACTATTTGCCGTAAACATGACATCCGCACCAGAAATAATTGCAACAGTAGAGGTGTTTTTGATTAAGTTAACGATTTGGTTTGTTAAAGGTGGTAACATAATGCGCCAAGCTTGAGGTAAAACAACATAGCGCATCGTTTTACCATAAGAAAAACCTTGTGAGAATGCTGCTTCAAATTGCCCTTTAGGAACTGCCCCGATTCCAGAACGAACAACCTCTGATATATAAGCTCCGTGGTAAAAGCCGACACAAAGAATAGCAATCGTAGTTGTAGAAAAAGTCAACGATGGACTAATTAAAGGAAAACCGTAATAGACTACAATGAATTGAATCAATAAAGGAGTATTCTGGAAGAATTCAACATAAATTCGACTGATGATATTCATCAGCTTATTCTTCATTGCAGATAAACTGCCAAATAAAATACCTAGCAACATTGCAACAATCAGTGATCCGATGGCTAATAATATAGTATAAAGGAAAGCATCAGCGAAAAGTTTCCAGTCTTTCAATAAGGCTTCCCATCGGTAAAGCGCAAAAGGGCTTGCATTTGCTATAATGAACATCCAATTTTCTCCCCAATCCTAACAAAACTGTATAGAATCGAGAGTTTTTAATCTAGATTCCATGTTTTGTAAATTTTTTCTAAAGTACCGTCTTTTTCCCATTTTTCGATGGATTTATTTAAGTAATCATCTAATTCAGTATTCGTTTTTTTCGTAGCTATACCATATTCTTGTGGTGAAAAACCGTCTTTTAGGATTTCGGTATTGGCATCAACATAACCCGTTAAAATGGATTTATCAACGGAAAAAGCATCGATTCGTTTTGAAGTTAGGGCTGTTTTTAGCTCAGGATAAGAACCAAGTTCTTGATACTTGAATGTAACACCTAACTCTTTTGCTTGTTTTTCGATGGCTTCTTTTGTTGTAGCTGATTGGATAACACCAATCGTTTTTCCATCTAAGCTGCCAGTATCAGTAAATTTATCTGCTTTTCTAACCAAGAAACCAACTTCATCCTTATAATAAGGAGTGGTAAAGTTATATGTTTCTTTCCGTTCATCAGTGATCGTAAAGGTAGCGATTACCATATCTAACTCACCATTGTCTAATAACGGTCCACGAGTTTTCGCTGTTACACCTACAAACTCTACATTATCTTCACTGCCGGTTAAATCTTTAGCAATCAAACGAGCAATGTCTGGTTCCATGCCTTCATTCTTGTTTGTATCTGGATTCATATATCCAAAGTTTGGTACGTCTTCTTTGACACCAACTTTAACCACTCCAGCATCCTTGATCTTTTGAATGCCTGTAGCTCCTTTATTACTGGAATCTTTAGATTCATTTTCATTGCCACTGCCGCAGCCGACAATTAATCCAAGTAACAGTGTAAGAGATAGAGCACCTAATAATTTTTTTGTCTTTTTCATAATCGTTTCTCCTTATAGGTTTAATATATATTGTGATGAAAATGAATTTAATTATGAATAATTTTACTCAGAAATTCTTTGGCCCGCTCATTTTGAGTATTTGTAAAGAAATGTTCTGGCGTACCAGTTTCAATAATTTGACCGTCATCCATAAAAATAACTTTATCAGCGACTTGGCGTGCAAAACCCATTTCATGAGTGACGCAAATCATCGTGATATTTTGCTTAGATAAATCAACCATAACATCCAAAACTTCTTGAATCATCTCAGGATCAAGAGCCGAAGTTGGTTCATCAAATAGAATAATCTCTGGATGCATATTTAACGCTCTTGCAATGGCAACTCGTTGTTGTTGACCGCCGGAAAGTTGGGCAGGATAGGCATTGGCTTTATCAGCTAGACCGACTCTTTCTAAATATTCCATGCCAGTTTTTGTTGCTTCTTCTTTACTGACACCTTTGACTTTGATAGGTGCTAATGTAAGATTTTGAATAATTGTTTTGTGGGAATATAAATTAAAACTTTGAAAAACCATCGCCACTTTTTGACGAACCTTTTGAACTGGTGCTTTAGGTTCGGTGATATCAATTCCGTCGACAAATATGTGTCCATCACTGACTTTTTCTAAACGATTGATACAGCGAATCAAGGTGCTCTTTCCAGAACCAGATGGTCCGATGATCACAATTTTTTCGCCTTCATTGACTTTTAAAGAAACATCTTTAAGTACATGATGGTCTCCAAAAAATTTATTGACATGTTCTAAAGAAATCATAGTCATTCTCCTTTATGTATAAAATTATCACATCATTTTTAAATGATTGTTGATTGGGTAGTGAATAAACGGATAGATGTTCAGAAAGTAAAAACAAATATCACACTGAAACTGAGAATATGATAAGAGTGCTTTTTATCAGTTTCTATAAGGTTTAACAAAGGAAATAAGAAATAAGTTATTTTCTATTTATAAAAACAGTTTTCTTTTTAGCTTAATGTTATCATCATAAATCTATTCATACGTTAATGTTAGAAATTATAACATATGAAAAATAAGATTACTAGTTTTTTTTCAACCTCTATAAAAAGAAAAACAATAAAAGCTTGAATCAAATGGAAAATTGCGGATTAAAAAATGCTATAATAGTAGATGAGATAATAAAACTTGAAAAAAAGTTCCAAAAAGTAGAAAATAAGACTATTGAAAAAATACTGTAAAGGTTTGATTGACTTGAATAATCATGAAGCAATAGGATTTATAGATTCCGGAGTCGGCGGACTTACGGTAGTAAAGGAAGCATTGAGACAATTACCAAATGAGCGACTGATTTATCTCGGAGATACTGCACGGTGTCCATATGGTCCTAGACCTGCTGAACAAGTAGTGCAGTTTACTTGGGAAATGACTAATTTTCTTTTAGAGAAAAACATAAAAATGTTAGTGATTGCTTGTAACACAGCAACAGCTGTTGCCTTAGAAGAAATCAAAGCCCAATTGAAGATACCCGTAGTTGGTGTAATCTTGCCGGGCACTAGAGCAGCCTTAAAAGCAACTAAAAATAATCGTATTGGTGTAATTGGAACAGCCGGAACAATCAAAAGTAATGCGTATGAAGATGCCTTAAAAGGCAAAGCACCAAATACGTTCGTTTCTAGTTTGGCTTGTCCCAAATTTGTTCCGATCGTTGAAAGTAACGAGTACCACTCATCTGTTGCTAAAAAGATAGTGTCAGAAACATTAAATCCACTACAATTGAAGAAGTTAGATACATTGATATTAGGATGCACTCACTATCCATTATTGCGACCGTTGATTCAAAATGTTATGGGAAATGAAGTGAACTTGATTGATTCAGGTGCTGAAACGGTGAGTGAAGTCAGTATGTTACTAGATTATTTTGACATCGCTAATAGCCCACAACACAAAAATGAACCAAATGAATTTTATACAACAGGATCCGCAAAAATGTTTCAAGCTATCGCTAATAATTGGTTAGATATGGAAACGATCACAGTAGAACAAATTCGATTAGCTAGTTTTAAAGGTTAGTTCCTTGAACAAAAGGTTTTCATTTTTTCAAAAAAGTAAATTGAGATTGACTAGCTTTGAAATTTAGGAGGAAACAAACATGATCAGACATGATGGTAGACAAGCAAAAGAATTAAGA
The DNA here is from genome assembly GCF_017316105.1 of Candidatus Enterococcus ikei. Classification (NCBI taxonomy): domain Bacteria; kingdom Bacillati; phylum Bacillota; class Bacilli; order Lactobacillales; family Enterococcaceae; genus Enterococcus; species Candidatus Enterococcus ikei. Next base: position 3,576 of record NZ_JAFLWD010000016.1, on the reverse strand, counting down.
AAAATCACAATAGAAACAAACGTTTACAAGCATCCAGAAGGTTCGGTAGTGATTTCATTTGGAGATACGAAAGTAATTTGTTCTGCGACCGTGGAAGAAAAGGTGCCACCATTTTTAAGAGGTGAAGGAACAGGATGGGTAACCGCAGAATATAGCATGTTGCCTAGAGCGACCAATACACGAAATATTCGTGAAAGTGCTAAAGGGAAACTCACTGGCAGAACCATGGAAATTCAACGCTTGATTGGTCGATCTTTAAGAGCGGTTATTGATTTAAAAAAATTAGGTGAACGAAGTATCGTTGTTGATTGTGATGTAGTCCAAGCTGATGGTGGGACACGCACAGCAAGTATTACGGGCGCTTTTGTTGCCATGAAAATCGCAGTCGATAAAATGTTGAAAAAAGGTGATTTACAGGAAAATCCAATCAAGGAGTATTTAGCAGCGGTCAGCGCTGGAATTTTAACAGATGGCACTTGCGTTCTTGATTTGGACTATGTAGAAGATTCTGCAGCAGCTGTAGATATGAACTTAGTAATGACTGAATCTGGCAACTTTGTTGAGCTTCAAGGAACTGGGGAAGAAGCGACCTTTACAGGTGATGAGTTAAATTCACTTTTATTTTATGGCAAGACAGGCATTGAAGATTTGATCGCCTATCAAAAAGAAGCGTTACTGAGTCAAACACCCGCGATTGATCACTCAGATGATGCTAAAACAATAGTGATTGCAACAAGAAACTCAGGGAAAGCGAAAGAATTCAAGAAAATGTTTGCTGAAAAAGGCTATCATGTAAAGACATTATTGGATTATCCAGAACTCCCAGATGTTGAAGAAACAGGGAAAACCTTCGAAGAAAATGCTCGCTTAAAAGCCGAGACGATTGCTGATATTTTAAAACAGCCGGTCCTAGCAGATGATTCTGGCTTAATCGTGGATGCATTAGATGGTATGCCGGGCATATTCTCTGCTCGCTTTGCTGGTGAACCTACCAATAATGCAGCCAACAATGCGAAATTATTGCATGAATTAACAGGCGTACCAAAAGAGAAACGTACAGCAAGATTCCACTGTACTCTTGTTTTTGCCGCACCTAACAAAGAAAGCTTAGTTGTAGAAGGTGATTGGTTAGGAGAAGTAGGGTCAATCCCTCGTGGTGACAATGGATTTGGTTATGATCCGCTATTCTTTGTACCAGAGGAACAAAAAACAGCAGCAGAACTATCTGATGAACGTAAAAATGAAATTAGTCATAGAGGGAAAGCTGTTGAGAAATTAAAAGATCAATGGGAAGATTGGTTGATAAACTAGGAGGTTTTGTATGAAATATCTAGTAGTAAGTGATAATCATGGTGACCGTGATGTTTTGGTAGATCTAGCTGAAACTTACAGAGGAAAAGTTGATAAAATGTTCCATTGTGGTGATTCAGAATTAGAACCAAATGATGTATTGTGGAATGAGTTCATTGTTGTTAAGGGCAATTGCGATTATGATCCAGAGTTTCCAGAGTCAATTGTAGAACATACTGGAATCGATACAGTTTTTATGACGCATGGTCATTTAGCCAATGTTCGTTTTGGATTAACTACATTAGCAATGCAGGCTGCTGAGGTAGGGGCGACAGTGGCCTTATTCGGTCACACACACGAAATTGGTTGTGAAGTGCGAGGGAATGTCCTTTATTTAAATCCTGGCAGTATAAGTCAACCGAGAGGACCAATTCAATTGAAATCATATGCAGTGATTGAAAGCACCTTAGATAAATTTGTTGTTCAGTACTACGGTAGAGATCATAAACCGTTTAAAGAATTACATTTTGTATTCCATAAAAATTGATTTAGAATCCCTTCAAGACAAAAAAGTTATTCAGATAAAGAGCCTAAAATAAAGCTGATTTTTAGCTTTATTTCAGACTTTTTTGTTTTTTTTGATCCGAATTTAATAAGTGAAGAAACTAAGTTCAAATCTTAATTTTTCTTTAGAGTTATGAAAAAAGTTTGAATTTAAAGACATTTGCAGCCGTTTTCTGTACAATGATAGTTGTGGCAAAGAAAATGAAATGGAGGCACTCCAATGATTGGAACTGCTGTAAAAGAATTATTATTAGAAAAACAAGAAACCTTTTTAATACCAGCGGAGAATGTGGCAAACGTAATGTGTTTGAATCCGTTAAGTCATGCTTTACTAGTATTATCTCAAGTAAAATATTCAAAAATCCCAGTTTTAGATAAAGGGGATCGATTTGTTGGATTGATTAGTTTATCTGATGTTGTTGATAAAATGTTCGATATTTCCTCAGTTGATTTCGACAAGTTGCAAGAATTCACAGTAGCTGATGTGATGGAAGTCAATGTTCCAGTAATCGGTGAAAAATGGGAATTAGAAGATGTACTACACTTATTAGTGGATGCTGCATTCTTACCAGTAGTAGATGATAATCAGTGTTTTAAAGGCATTATTACACGCAAAGAGATATTAAAAGCCGTTAATCATATGGCACATGAATTAGAAAGAAATAATATCATTTTACCTAAATCAGATGGAGAACCCAGAGAGATGAAAGTGATTTGATTCTTTCAAAATAAATATTCACTTTTTTTAACTATTTTGATATGCTAAGGATCAGTGATCTATAGGTGAAATAAGCATTGCTGATGCCAAAACAGTTATATCTAGCGTTTAAATTTGAAGGGAGTTATATGGATGGATGCATATGAAATTATTAACTACATTGGGAATGCCGAGAAAAAAACACCAGTAAAAGTTACTTTAAAAGGAAAACTAAAAGAAGTGACCTTTCCTGAGAATGTTCAGGCATTTACTAATTGTAAAACAGGGACACTTTTTGGTGAATGGGAAATCATTAAAGAATTTTTAGAAAAAAATAAAGAAAATATAGTAGATTATGTGGTTGAAAACGACGCACGTAACTCTGCAATTCCAATGTTGGATATTAAAGAGATTAACGCTCGTATTGAACCAGGAGCTACGATTAGAGACCAAGTGGAGATTGGTGACAATGCTGTAATTATGATGGGTGCCGTAATTAATATCGGTGCTGTGATTGGTTCTGGAACAATGATTGACATGGGCGCAATCTTAGGTGGTCGCGCAACCGTTGGCAAAAATTGTCATATCGGTGCTGGAACTGTTCTTGCTGGTGTTATTGAGCCGCCAAGTGCTGAACCAGTTGTAATTGAAGATAACGTTTTGATTGGAGCAAATGCAGTTGTTTTAGAAGGTATCCGTGTAGGTGAAGGTGCAGTAGTTGCTGCTGGTGCAATTGTTGTTGATGATGTTGCTCCGCATACTGTGGTTGCTGGTGTACCTGCTAGAAAAATCAAAGATATTGATGAAAAAACTAAAGGTAAGACAAATATGATGGATGAATTGCGTAAACTATAAATTATCACTACGATAGTTATTAATCAATAATATAAAGAATGAATTAAAACTTTTACTTAGTTTTAGTTCATTTTTTTGTTTTATTGTTATATTAAGCTTTCAATTGTGTAAGATGAATGTTCGTCTATTCAATTTTCTTTGAGCTTTTTTCTAGCTATAATTAGTTATAT